>CAZZPI010000030.1:0-11444 GCA_964655865.1 uncultured Nitrospiraceae bacterium | reverse complement strand
CGCCGTTACCCTTGGGGCGGAGCGTGCCAAGGATCCGTAGGACCTCCTTGCGAATGGCGGGATCCGGATATCGGATGATCCTCTCGATCGCGTCAAGGTGGCGAGGATCATTCCACTTGGTCATGATCGCCAAGAGATTCCGTACGTAGCCGGCGCGGCGGTCTGTGAGTCCACGGAGAATCGGTTCAGGGGTCTGCCGGGCCAGGTCCGCGAGGACCTCGCAAACAAGGATCTGGTGCGAGGGGACTTGTAGATTGGCGAGCAGCAAGCACAGCGAAGGCACGTCCTGATTGCGCAAATGCAAAAAGACCGTCAGCAGGCCGTCGGTTTTGGCATTCGGCGTCTTATTCAAGTAGGCTTCGACGAGCTTGAGACGTTCGGGACGGCCCAATCCGTTGAACAGGCCCGCGAGCTGTTGTTTGTGCGCGTCGGATAAATCGGAGCGGAGCGTTTCGCTGTCATGGAGCAGACCCATCACGTTCTCGAGGAGTCCCCATTCCCCTTTCCCGATGAGCGAATCGATGACGCTGTCGAAGACCTCAAACAGCTTGGTGAGAAGGGACGGCGAGCGTTCGGACGCCAAGATCGCGATCAGGGTGTCGAGGATGTATCGAGTGCCGTCCCGATTGGATTCCGCCGCGATCTCTTTGGCCAAGGCTGCGAGGTCATCGGGGGTAATCTCATAGCCCACTATCCCGGACTGAAACCGGGCCCTTTCCTGGCTCTTCCCTGCCCCCTGAGGGGCTGCCTTAGCTTTTTCTCTGTCAAGGATCTCCCGAAGGGAACTCGTCGGGGCATCGAGCGTCCCGGACTCTTGGAGCGATAGGACGTCCTGGACCCCTGAGGATGCCTGAACGATTTCTTCAGCGGTCACGATTGTGACCGTCTGGAGGTTCTCTTTCCACAGTCGAGTGACGAAGTCTTCGTCCTCATCCTCCTGTCCGCCTTCGCCCCACAGGGCGTCGAAAAAGAAGGAGAGGTCTTGCTGAGACAGTCCCGCTTTGAAGGTCAGCTCTCGGATGCCGTCTGCGTAGAGCTTGAAGGCGATGTTCTCGGTCATCCCTTCGGCTTGGGGTCGATAGACCACCTCGCCTTTGAACTCTAGCTCCCCTCGCTGGATGAGGAAACTGAGAGTCTGGTAGCTCTCCAAATGTTTGGCGAGGTCCTGATATAGCTGCGAAGAGAACTTTTGGGCGACCGGGTTCGAGGCGCCGAATGTCCTGACATTCTTCGCGGTTTTGTCGAGCTGGCGAAGCAGTTGCTTGACGGAAGCGATCTCGGGGTCCGACGACTCTTTGTTAAGGGAGACGTCTTCCAGGGTGACAGGGACCGCTCGGAGCTCAGCCATACGAGATACTGGTACCTTGGACCTCATTTTAGGTCAACAAAATAGGCCGTTCTCGACAGCGGATGATCCGGCAGATCGCCCGCAGAGTGGGTCCGGGAGGGGAGTTGGTTCGGGCCCCCTCCCGGGTCGAGCGCCGCTCGACCAGATGGCGACGCAATGATTCCCGTCGCGAAGCGACCCCACTTCATGGGCCAAGACCTGCATGGTCCTCTGGTGCGGCTGGCGCGCCATTGCCCCGGGGTGAATGAACCGGCGGCTTCTGTCGCGCCAAGAACAATGACGGCCTGCATCTGACGGCGGCCGGTTACCGATTGCTTGGCACCCTGCTGTTTGAGCAAGTCTTCTTGAGGGGGGACGCCGCTCCGCGCCCGATGGCTTGATTCGCGACGTGGCTGGTGCTCGGGGTCGCAGCTCCCGGCTTGTTCAAGTGCTGGAAACTCGGCTAGGAAGTTGCCGCGCGTGGGTTACAAAATCCGCCAGGCCCGTCCGTCGTTCCGTATCAACCGATCCGCTTCGACCGGCCCCCAACTGCCGAAGAGGTACTCCGGCAGCCACTTGCTGCCGTGCGCCTGCCACGCTTCGACGGCGTCCCGTCGCATGAAGAGCGACGCGTCGCCGAACATCACGTCCAGCAACAATCGTTCGTAGGCCTCAGGGGAAGGGGCGCCGAAGGCATCCCCGTACTTGAAATTGAGTTCGACGGGATGCGTCTGTGCTTTGGTCCCCGGGACCTTGGAGACCATGCGGAGCGCCATGCCTTCTTCCGGCTGGATCCGAAGCGTCAGCACGTTCGGAGGTTGGGGAGCGACAGCGTTGGCGTTGAACAGGATCTGGGGAATGTCCTTGAATTGGACGGCGACCTCACTCGCTCGCTTCGCCATGGCCTTCCCCGTGCGCAGGTAAAAGGGAACGCCGGCCCAGCGCCAGTTGTCCACGAACAGCTTCATTGCGACGAAGGTTTCCGTGGTGGAATCGGGACGAACTCCGGACTCCCGCCGGTAGCCCGGCACCTCGAGGCCTTTGTGGATGCCCGGACTGTATTGAGCGCGCACGGTGAGGTGCTCCACGTCCTTTCCCGCGATCGGCCTCAAGCAGCGCAGGACGTCGATCCGGGCGTTGCGGACCACGTTGGGCTCCAATGAATAGGGAGGCTCCATCGCGACCAGGCAGAGCAGTTGGAGCATGTGATTCTGCACCATGTCGCGCAGCGCCCCGCTTTCCTCATAGTACGTCGCGCGGGTGCCCACACCCTCCGCTTCGCTCACGGCGAACTGGACATGATCGATGTACTAATGGTTCCAAATCGGCTCCAAGATGCTGTTGGCGAAACGGAGGACCATGATGTTCTGCACGGTCTCCTTGCCCAGATAGTGGTCGATGCGGAAAATCTGCGACTCATCGAAGACGCTTCCGATCGTCTCGTTGATCATACGCGCCGAGTTGAGATCACGCCCGATCGGTTTTTCCACGATCACGCGGCAGAAAGGCGGCTCTTTGTCCGGCCGGTGAGTCAACTGCGCCCCTTGCAAGCCTTCGCAGGCTTCGGCGAACGAGGTCGGAGGAATGGCCAGGTAGAAGATCCGGTTCTGTGGCAACCCGTGTTCGGCCTCGATCTTGCCGAGCTTCACGCGGATCGCATCGTAGTGGCCGGGATCGTCCATAGATCCGGCGAGGTAGAACACCCGGGGCTCGAACTCGGCCCAGCGCTGGGGGTCGAGCGCCCGGCGGGAGAATGTTTCCGCCCCCTGCCGGACGTGGTCACGATACTCCCCATCGCTCAGGGGCTTGCGTCCGAGGCCGAGGACCGCGAATTTCGACGGCAGCATACCGTCGAGCATCAAATTGTACAGAGCGGGGATGAGCTTGCGCTTGGCCAGATCGCCTGACCCGCCGAAGATGACGAGCGTACAAGGCTCCGGCACGCCCGTGCGGACCGCATCGGTGGAGGAGGAAGTGGTCATAAGCTGAGTGATTCTACCATGGGTATCATGGCTCTACAGAGGCAGTCGTTCGGCGCCAGCCGAATCTTACGAAGGCGAGGTGAAGGCTTAATCCACTCGAGCCGGATTGGGAACATCCTTAAAGAGTAAATCGGCAAGTTGCCGCCCGGAATTGAGTCGTTCCGACAAGTTCGGAGCCGAGAGGAACTGGCTGGCCAATTCGCCGAGGGCAGGGTCCCGCGAACTCAGGAAGCGGAGCATGTCCATCGGGGCGGTCAGCCAGAAGCCCCGCAGGCGGAAAAAGGCCGACAGGAAATCTTCGAAAAAGATGTTGAGTAAGAATAGGGCGGTCGCCGGACGGTCGAAGAGGTCCTCTGCCTTGCCCAGCCAGTGGTAGCACTCGGCTTTCAGGCGAATTTGCTCGTTCAGGGTCGCCGCCGGCGGCCCCTGACGAAACCGCAGATTGGCTTGATCGATCAGATTTGCCGTCATGCCGTCGTAGTCGAACAGAATGCGCCCTTTCCTCAGCAGCGGCGGCAATCGCGGCGAAAAGCCCAGTTCCTCCTTGACGGTCTTGTAGCCTCGGTACCGAATATCGACAAGCCGGTCCGAGATACGGATGATCTCGTCCGCTTCCGCCTGCCCTTTCACGAGGGCGATCAGATCGACGTCGCTATGGGGCGTCACCGCCCGTCGTGCGCCGGACCCTACCAGGATCACTCCGACCAGATCACCGCCGCGCTTGGCACGTGCATGGCGCAGCGCGCGGGCGACCACCTCTTCGAAGTCGGGAGCGTTGACGGGTTCCGGCTGTTCGGGGGGCTCGGGGACCTCCACCAGCTCTGCATTCAGCTCCTCGCGCGTCGGTGAGGCGGCCGATGACTCCGCTTCCATCACCCCTCCTGTACCCGCCGGATCTCGTCCGGCGGCAACCCGAGCCATTCGTCCAACGGCCGCTCCGCGTCGACGGTGATCTCCGGCTTGCCGTTGGGGAGCCGACGAACCGTACCCGGGCTGCCCGGTGACAACGGAATTTCGACCCATTCAGGATGAAGCCCGAGCGAGTCGGTCAGCTCGAGGGTTCGGTTGAGCTGAGGAAAAGACAGGGCTTGCAACGTCATCCGAGCGGTTCGAACCTCTTTGTCAACATTCTAGAAAGCGACCGAAGAGGCTGTCAACGAGGAGCCTTATCGACCCAGGACCTGAGCGAACACTTCGCCGGCTGTGTCGATGTCCCGGGCCGACACATCCAGATGCGTCACGGCCCGAAATGCCGTGCCGCCGATGGCGTTGATCAACACCCCTTCCTTCCGCAGGGCGGCGACGATGTCGGAGGGCGACAGGCGGTGTCCGAGGACGTCAAAGATAATGATGTTCGTTTCGACCTGGTCCGGATCGACGACTACGCACGACAGCTCGCGGAGATGCAGGGCGAGTTGCTTGGCATGCTCATGATCTTCCTTCAGCCGGCTGACGTTGTGTTCCAGGGCGTAGATGCCCGCCGCGGCCAGAATGCCGGCCTGCCGCATGGCGCCACCGTACATCCGACGGAACCGCCGGAGCTTGTCGATCATGCTCGTGTCGTTGGTGGCTATGATCGAGCCCACGGGCGCGCCAAGCCCCTTGGAGAGGCAAAACGTAACCGTGGAGCAATACTTCGAATACTCGGCCGCCGAGGTGCCCGTCGTCGCCACCGCATTAAAGAGGCGCGCTCCGTCCAGGTGAATGGGCACCCCGTGCTTGGAGGCGACGCGGTAGATGCCTTCGATCGTGGCGAGAGGGTAGACCGATCCGCCTCCGCTGTTGTGGGTGTTTTCCACGCAGATGAGCGCGGTCGAGATCGTGTACGGATCCTTCGGTCGGATGGCCGCCTCCACCTGCTCCGGGGTCATGATGCCGCGTGCGCCGTTCACCCAGTGCAACTGGACGCCGGAGAGCGCCCCTGCCGCGCCCTGCTCGTAGCGGACGATGTGCGAGCGTGCATCGACGATCACTTCCTGCCCCGGCTGCGTCTGAGCTCGAACGGAGAGCTGATTCCCCATGGTGCCGGATGGCACGAACAGGGCCGCGCTTTTCCCGACCAACCCCGCCGCCATGTCTTGCAGGCGGTTGACCGTGGGGTCTTCGCCGTACACGTCGTCGCCGACTGGCGCAGAAGCCATCGCCTCCCGCATGGCGGGAGAAGGTTTGGTTACCGTATCGCTGCGGAGGTCGATCATACTCAATTTGGTGATCTTGTGAATTGGCGATATGGTGAAGTCACGAGAAGTATGAGTAGGGGATTTGGTGATCTGGTGAAGAAAAGATCGGCCGAGACCATTCACTTCACTCCATCACCAAATCATACGTTATCCCCGAGGGACCGCGCGTCTTCGAACTTATAGTTCTGTCTGGCCAACACGGGATACACGGTGAAGATCGGTGTGTTGTAGGGCACGAGGGCGGACTGGACCCCCGGGAGAAGGCCCAAGTGCAAGTTCACGAAATTGTAGCTGAGCCCCTCCTGCCACGGCCGGCGAAGCGACTCCGCATAGGCCTCCACGCGATCCGAGGCATAGGTGCGGGTCATGAGTCCCGTCGCGCCCTGCAAGCCGTATTCGCCGAGGTCGGGCGCGCCTTGAATCAAGAGTGAGACCACGGAGGCGTCGAACCACACCTTGAACTTGCAGCTCACCTGGATGAACGGCCCCAACGAGCCGACCATGTTCAGCACGGAGAGCGGGTAGGCCAGATGGTCCGGCACGTCAGGCGCACGGTCGGTCGGAACGAACCGAAACTCCGGCTCTTTGATCGCGGAGGCGGACACGAAACACAAGTTGGGATCGTCCAGGGCGATGTCGAGCATCTGGCCGTCGTGATACCCGCAGAGTTTCCCCATTTCGTACCGAAGCGGATAGGAGTAGCCAAGCTTGGCGTAGAAAATTCTGACCCCGGCATCGAGGGGATCTTCCGGTGTGCGACTGATCTTCAGATCGAACGGCAGCAGAAGGTGAAAAGCATTGGTTCGCGCCGCCATGAAGGGCGCGCAGGCGCCGGGAAATTCCTTCTGAGTAGCGGGATTATCGGGCTCGAACCTTTTGGGGGTGCCGCCGAAATGTTGCGCGGTCTTGGCTTCAGCGGGCAGCCGGTACTTGTTTTGATAGTAGGCCGCGGCCCGTTTCTGCGCCAAATCGAGAAAATACTCCGGCGCTTCGGTCTCCACGATCAGGCGCTGAGCCGTCACATCGTGGGCGCGCGGCACGCGCATCGCCTGAGTATAGATGTCCAGATCGGCGGTCGTTTTCTGAATGTCCTGTAGGAGATGCCGGGCGAGGCCCGGCTCCCAGAACCGCGTGCGCGGCAGCAACTCGTTGGCCTTCTGGAGACACTCCAACTTCTGCTGGTAGCGCTTGGGTTCGGGCGCGAAAACCTCCGCCGTGGCCATATACAGGTTGAACTGCTCTTCGGGAGTGAGGCCCAACTGCTCGAAACTCGGGTCGCGCAGGAACGTCAGGGCCAGCGGCCCGAACGCCTCCTCCCGGCGGATACACAGCGTCATTAAGTAGTTGTAGTGGGCTCGCGCGTCCTGCGGTGTCACGGTCACTCCCTGCTGAACCGGCGGCATTCTACGGGAGCCGTGCGTGGGGGAACAAGGCCCTCGGTGGGTACGGGAGAGGAGTCGGTTCGGTTCCCTCCCGTGTGTTCTTGGCGCGACCGTACCCATGGGTTCCCTGACCTAAGGGCCATGGCGCGCCAGTTGTACCGAGGGGCAATGAACCTCCCGGCCCATGAAACGGTGTCGCTGCGCGAGAGGGATTGATTCCGCTTCATGTGGTCGAGCATCGATCGACTGAACATAATCGAGCGAGTTTGTTCTTGCAGGGGAAGGGGACACTGGTACACTCTGGCCCCTCGTCGGTCGATGGATAGGCTGCACGCACAGATGCCTTGGGTCGCCAGGATCGCCAAGGTCGAGGCGCATGAACTCACGGCTCTCGCCTGGTCGTTCGTCTACTTCTTCTGCCTGCTATGCGGCTACTCCGTCTTGCGCCCGGTCCGGGAAGAGATGGCGATTCAGGGCGGCGTGCAGCATCTGCCCTGGCTGATGACCGGCACGTTCCTGACCTTGCTCCTGGCCACGCCGTTCTTCGGCTGGCTGACCGCCCGATACACCCGGCGGACGCTGCTGCCGACGGTCTACCTATTTTTTGCGGCGAATCTCCTGTTCTTTTACGTCGCGATGACGAGCGGCGTCGAGCGCGCATGGGTTGCACGGGTGTTTTTCATCTGGTTGTCGGTGTTCAATCTTTTCGTCGTCTCGGTCTTTTGGAGCTTCATGGTGGATCTCTTCACGCCGGCGCAGGGCCTGCGCTTATTCGGCATGATCGCCGCTGGCGGCAGCTCCGGCGCCCTGGTGGGTCCGGTAATTACCGGCGCTTCGACCTATGTCGTCGGCATCGCGAACCTTATGTTGCTGTCCGCCTTGTTTCTGCTCGCGTGCATCGTGTGTATCCGCCGACTCGATCGCTGGGCGAACCTGCAGGGCCATGGCGAGCAAAGCGGCGTTAAACGACCGCTTGGCGGCAGCATCTGGGCCGGGATCAAGCTGGCCTTCTCGTCATCGTACCTCGGCGGAATCTCCGTCTACCTCGTTCTGCTCAGCGCGACCTCAACCTTCCTGTACCTGGAGACACTCCGCTTCGTGGGGGAGGAGTTCGCGTCCTCGGCGGAACGAACGCGTCTGTTCGCCGGCATCGACCTCGCGACGAACAGCCTCACGGTCGCGACCCAAGTGTTCGTCACCAATCGCCTCCCCCTCACGGTGGCGCTCCTCCTGTTGCCGGTCGTGAGCGCGGTCGGCTTTGTGCTGATGGGGACGGGGCCGACGCTCGCTCTGCTGGTGGGACTCAGCGTGGTGCGCAGGGTGGGGGAGTACGCGATCGGCAAGCCGGGCCGTGAGGTTCTGTTTACCGTGGTCAGCCGTGAGGAGAAGTATAAGGCCAAGAACTTCATGGACACCGCCGTCGCTCGCGGCGGCGATGCCTCCAGTAGCTGGCTCGTGACCTCCGTGAAAGCGCTCGGTGCCACCACGGCGCAGATCGCTTGGGCACTGGTGCCGATAGCTTTGTGTTGGGCCTTGTTGGGAGCGGGGCTGTCCCGACAACACAGGACCAAGAGCCCACTGGGCGTTTTGACTGCCCGAAAAATCGCGTGATATAGTCGCCTCCTGCAAAGACTTGTCACATTGCATCCTTGCGGATTGTACGATTGAAACGACTCAATCATTCGGTCACTCGATGGTTAAATAATGAGGCGACAACATGCCGGAAGTTCCTATTAAGATTTATATCGAGAAGCTCTTGAAGACCGCTCGTGAAGCGGCGAAGCCGCTCGCGGTGCTTTCCGGACCAGTGAAGGAGAAGGCCCTTCGGACCATGGCGGACCGATTGGCTCTGGACGAGGACAGCATCCTTGCGGCGAACGAGCTGGATGTCGATGCGATCGGGAAGTCGTTCGAGGCCGATGCCGACAAGGATCGTATGAGGGAAGCGGTCGCGCGGGTCCGGATGACGAGCGACGACGTGAAGGAAATGGCGGATCGGCTGCGGCTGGTGGCCGACTTGCCCGATCCGGTCGGGGAAGTCACTCGGCGGTGGGAAGAACCGAACGGCATGCAGGTCAGTCGAGTTCGCGTGCCCATCGGCGTCATCGGTGTCATTTCCGAGATGAAGCCGGTCGTAGGCGTGGAATCCGCCGCCCTCTGCCTGAAGTCGGGGAACGTCTGCGTGCTTCGCACGGCGCCGGAGTGGCTGAAGACTCATCAGGCGTTGTTCACGGGGCTGCGGGAGGCCGCCGAAAACGCCGGCATTCCGAAGGGTGCGCTGGCGTTCCTCGAACGGCCGGAAAAAGAAGCGGCGTTAGAGTTGATGCGAGCGGGTAAGTCGCTCGATGCGATCATCCCGCGCGGCGGAGCCGGGCTCCGGAAGGCGGTGCTGGAACAGGCCAAGATGCCGGTCCTCGTGCAGGAAGGCGGGCTTTCCCACATTTACATCGACGCCGAGGCCGACATCCCGCTCGCGCAGAACGTCGTGATCAATTCCAAGGTTCAGCAGGCCTCCGCCGCGAATTCGGTGGATACACTGCTGGTTCAACAAAGCATCGCCCGGCCGCTGTTACCCGCGCTGATCCTCCGGCTCCTGAATGAATCCAAGGTGGAGGTCTTGGGCTGTCCCAAGACCGTGGCGCTGATGGGACAGATGTCGATGACCGGTCACAAATCGGTCAAACCGGCCACGGAGGCTGATTGGGATCGACAATTCCTCGGCCCGACCATTGCCGTGAAGATGGTGACGGGGCTGGACGAAGCGCTGGCGCACATCGTCCAGCACGGGCCTTGCTTGACGGCTGCGATCGTCACGAAGAGTTATGAGGCCGCCATGCGCTTCACTCGGGAAGTCGATGCCGGCGCCGTCCTCGTCAACGCTTCGACCAGACTGAATGCGGGGGACGGTCTGGGCTTCGGCGCCGACATCGGGCTGAGTCTCTCGCGCGTCCATGCGAAGGGACCCATCGGTCTGGCTCAACTCACATGCGAAAAGTACATCATTTTCGGCACGGGCCAGCTCCGCTTTCCGCATCCGGTGCCGGAGACCTATTTCGACGCCATCATGCTCAAGAGACCGTAAGGTTCGTGAGGCGTCGGGCGTGCAACGAGAAACAAGAGACAACGGATGAATCGTGAATGACCAGTGCGCACAGTCCACAGAATGTTTCCTCACCCGCCACGCATCACGCGTCACTCGTCACATCATTGCATGAGCACCTCACCTGGTGGGGGCTCCGACACTTCACGTCGGACGCCGCGTACTTCCAATGGCAGCGCGCGCAGCTTTCCTCGGCGGACCTCACGGCGCTCAATCAGCAAGTAACCCTCAGGCAGGCTCCGTGCGCCGGCGTTCAGGAGGACGTCGCCTTCTACGACCTGGCCGCGCTGCCGCACATCGTCCCGGTCCTTTACAGCCAGCGCTACGACTACTATCGGCAAGTCGGACCGCGGGTGGCCGCGCACCTCGGCGAGGCCCGCACGACCCTCGATGTCGGGTGTGGTGTGGGCATCCTTACTACTTTCTCTGCGCGCCGGTTTCCTGATCGCTCCTTCGTCGGCATCGACCGTTCGCCGGCCTCTATTCAATTGGCGGAGCGGAAGAGCAAGGAACTCGGTTTCACGAACATCCGCTTCGAATGCCTTGATCTGGATAGAGAGCCGCTTCAAGGAGGTTTTGACCTCATCATTGCGACACATGCGCTTCTGCAAGCCGAGCGGGACCCCGGGGTCCCGAGCCGGAGTTGGCAGACGTTCGAGCGCGTGCATGATCCTGAGCAACAACGAGCCTTTGAACAACGCACCAGTCTCGGAAATCGATTGGATCATCTTCGGTCCGCACTCGCTTCGAACGGTCGGTTGATCCTCTTCGAGAAGACCAGACAGCTTTCCAGACGCGTTCCCTTTCAGCGGGCTTTCGTGACTCGAGGATGGCACCTGCTCCTCGTGCCTGAGCCGGTCAGGTACGTCCTTGTGGAGGAGGTCACCGACGACGGACCGTTCTATGTGCTCGGCCGCGGCCGGCCCGGCGGAGATCAGCCGCAGTGGGACGAGCTGCCGGAACCGGATGAGGGCATCCCGCTTGATCTCTCACGAGTTCGAGCCGAACGGCCGGAGGGCGAGAAACCACTCTACGAAAACCATCATCCGTCGGCGCAAACGGCGTGGGAACGGCTCCAAGACCGAACGGTGACGAATGAAACGACGCGCCAGGAACCGGATGGGCGACAATTCCACGCTGAATTGGGGACGGCCGACGGTCTTATCTATCTCTACTGTGCAAACACATTCGATCAACGGCAATTGGTTCTCATCGAGCCGGCCCGTGCCTCTCTATTGGAGACGTACTATCGCGAGATCGTTGAAGGGGTACGGTAAAGTCCTCGTTTCTTTTCCAGCGCTTGGTACATGAGAGCGATCAGCTCCGTAGCGTTGAACGGTTTGTTCAGAAAGGCGGTCGCGCCGCGTCGAAGTCCTTCCATCGCAGACTTGAGACTGCCGTATCCCGTGACGATGATGACCCCCACATCCGCGTGATCGCGGGTAATGTCTTGGAGGAGGTCGAGGCCGTCGC
>CAZZPI010000029.1:0-11459 GCA_964655865.1 uncultured Nitrospiraceae bacterium | reverse complement strand
GGGTGAAGTCCATGCAGCCGGGCATCGAGAGCCTGAGCCAGAGCCAGCTCACGGAGATGAAAAAGGGGGTCAGCCCCCTGCAGAACCTCCAGACGCTGAAATGGAGCGGCTACTACGGTATCCACGTCTCCTGGAACATCCTGCTGGGCTTTCCAGGCGAGACGAATGAGGATTACCAGAAACAGATCGCCCTAATCCCCTCGCTGTTTCATCTCCAACCGCCGGAAGCGACGGGGAAGTTCTGGCTGGAACGCTTCAGCCCCTATTTCACAAGGCCGCACCAGTACGGCGTGCGCATCACCGGGCCGGGACTGGCCTATGAGTATGTGTACGACAGTCGTCAGGTCGATCTGATGAAGATCGCCTACGATTTCGAATATGAACTCGAGGCGTGGCGGGTCGACCCCCACATCTACCAAGAGCTGTTTGATGTGGTGCAGGAATGGCGGCGGCGGGCTGCCTCGCCCGACAAGCCGTTCCTCTACTATGCCAAGGCTCTGGGATACGTGACGGTGTACGATGGACGGAATCCTGCGACACCGACAAGAGAACGGTTCGACTGGCCCGAGTCGTTCATCATCGAGTTCTGCAACGAGGCGCCAAAGTCGACGGATCAGATTCTGGCGGCGCTGCAAGGCGGCATTACTGAGACCGACGCCGAGCGGGTAACGGCGGCCTTAGCAACCCTGACAAGCAAGCGGATCCTCTACGAAGAACGAGGCAAGTACTTCACGCTCGCCATCCCCGAGCATCCATTTCTCTGATAAATGCGTCACCGACTGACATTGGCTGGATCCGGCGCACGGAATTCCCACGCGCGTCGGAACCATCGACGATTGACGCCTCCAGATCACATGGACAGCTTCGTCGCGACGTTGCGCATCTGCACACCATGCACGAGCGATGCCCCGCCGCGGATGGCGCAAGCCACGTGGATCGCTTCAGTCATCTCCTCGACGTTCGAGCCCTTCTCGTGAGAGGCTTGGGTATAGGCGTCGATGCAATAGGGACATTGCACCGTGTGAGCGACCGCGAGCGCGATGAGCGCTTTTTCCCGTTCAGTCAGCGCGCCATCGGAGAAGACCGCGTTGTAATAGCTCATGAATCTCTGCCAGAGGGCGGCGTTGCCTTTGCCCATTTCAGCGAACTTACCGAGGTCGTGCGGATGGTAATAGGTCTCCATAGCAAACTCCCAGTTATGAGTTTTGAGTGTAGAGTCATGAGTTCTGCAAACTGAACACCAGAAACTCATAACTCAACGCTGGATTGTTTCAGGCATTGCCCGGAGGGTCGGGCCGGACTTCCGAGAGGATGCGGGAAAAACGCTTGCCCACGATGGAGGTCACCTTGGCCATGAGATCGGTCACCTCCTGCCGCTCCTCGGGCTGAAGGTCTAGTTTGATCTGGGGATGGATCGCCCATTCGGCGCTCACTTGCTTACCCGTCCGACTCACGAGGACACGGAGCAATTCCACATCCCAAACCTCTCGCTCCCCGGCCTGCGGGTTTCCTGACTTGGTTGGAGGAGCCTGTCTCGCCATGTCGCTCGCCTCTGACTGCTGAGACAACGTCGGAATCATAACGCATCGAACGGCTCTCTGTACATGGGAGTCAGCTGGTGGCCAGTCCTCCACGATGTGGCTGCCCGCCTAGCCGGTCGTTGAAGGTCGATTCAGCACGGTCAGCATTTCCTCGTGAATCAGCCCGTTGCTGGCCACGAGCTGCTGTCCATAGATGGAAAAACCCCGTCCGGAGAAGTCCGTGACCCGCCCACCGGCTTCGCGCACAATCAGCTCGCCTGCCGCCATGTCCCACGGGTGCAGCTTGACTTCCCAGTACCCGTCGAACCGGCCTGACGCTACGTAGCAAAGATCGAGCGCCGCCGTACCCGTCCTGCGGAGACCCTGAGCCTTCAGGGCGAAAGCGACGAAATGGTCCAGGTTGTTTTCCGACGTGTCCCTGATGTCGTAAGCGAAACCTGTGACGAGAAGGGCGCGGTCCAGGACGTTGGTCGTGGAAACCTGTAAAGCGGCATCGTTCAGGTAAGCGCCAAGCCCCGCTTCGCCGAGAAAGAGCTCCCGTCGACTGGGGTCGTATACCACTCCCAACAGACGGACACCCTCGTGTTCGACCCCAATCGAGACGCAGTACGCCGGATAGCCATGGGCGAAGTTCGTCGTACCGTCGAGAGGATCGATGATCCACTTATAGGGCGAGCGTCGATTGGCATCTGCGCCTCGCTCCTCCGCGAGGATGTTGTGGTCGGGGAAAGATGTCTTGATGACGTCGATGATACATTGCTCCGCGGCATGGTCGGCTTCGGTGACGAGGTTCACGCTGCTCTTGTGCGAGATGGTGACGCCTTTCCGTGCGTAATCCAGGAGAAGAGGTCCGGCCTGCTGGGCCGCATGAACAGCCGTATCAAGTAACCGGCTTCGGAAAGATGACGAGGGTAGGGCCATCGCGCGCAAGCTTAGCACGAATGAATGGCGAAAGCGGATGCGCCGTCGTCGTCGGCCGTCGAGCGATGTGCTCGGCGCGGGTCGTGTGGACAGAGGAAGAGATCGCCCATCATTCCGATCGTGGACCCACCAACGAGGGCTGGACGTCCTGTGGATATTTCGCAAGTGATTTAGAATCAAGGCTGCTTGTGGCCGTTATAGATATTTTTTTTGTTGACAAATCGGCGAAGCAAGCATATAAAGCAAGCATGCTTGATTGGAGATCGGATTGTGGAAGAATTGACAGATATTTCAGTCGGTTTGGAGCAGAGAATTAACGCCTACAAGACTCGGCTCCAGGACTTGGAGAAAAGGCGTCGTCGCCTAGATGAAGAGATCGCCACGATCAAGAAGTACCTGGAGCTTGCAGAAACCCTCTACCGGGTCGAGGCAGACAAGGCCAAACTCGCCAACCTCTCGAGCGCGCTCATTCCCGACGAGAAGGGCATTCGCGCACATCCGGTCATGGACGTTACCGACCAGTCCAGAGAAATACTGCTGGGTCGAAGCAAGTACGTTGGGAAGAGCGTGCCTGAAGCGGCCGTGGAAATTCTGCGGGAGGCAAATCGCGCGATGCATGCTAAGGAACTGCTGCAGCGGCTCATTGAAGGCGGTCTGCAGATCAAGGGGAAGACGCCGTTGACGTCAGTTGCGACCTCGCTCAAGCGAGACAAGCGGTTCAGAAAAGTGGGGCCGAATACCTTCGAAGTTTCACGCGATCCCGTGGTCGAAGCCGTTTGACCGGCGCCAAAGATTCGGCCATTGCGAAGGGAGGTGAGATACTTGGCGACAAAGAAGGCAGCGAAGAAGAAGAAGAAGTAACCCCCCCTCGTGTGAATGTCGGAGGCGAGGCCACTCGCCTCCGACATTATCATTTCATTCCCTCGCCATGCTCCCGCTTGCACCAACGTGCTGGAAGCTTGTGCTCGTTCCGTCGTGCGGGGTTGCCTATGAGAGACGGGTACTGATAACGATCTGCGGAGAAGTATGTCCAGAAGCCGGCGCGGAAAAGCTATTGGGCTGGAGAATAGGCCATCGCAGTTGCGTAAATCGGCTTGCTGGAGGTGAGCGCATGGCGCGCGCGGCGGGATGCGGTGACATCGTCGAGGTTCAACAAAACCCATTTGTCAGGTTGAGCTAAGATCTTGTCCACGAGCCGCGTATGGAGCGCGTGGCCGGACCGGTCCGCCATAAGGTGGCCGATGAATGGAACTCCGAGAAGGGCAAGATCTCCCATGAGGTCCAGAATCTTGTGCCGGACGAACTCATCGGTGAAGCGAAGCCCCGACTTGTTCAAGATGCTGTTCTTAGAGAGGACCACCGTATTTTCGAGCGAACCGCCTCTCCCCAACCCCCTTGCCCACAGGGCCTCGATCTCGTGAAGGAAGCCGAACGTTCTGGCCTCAGCGATGTCCCGCTCGAACGAAAGTGCGGACCACTCGAATTGGAAACTTTGCTTCTGAATAAGGGGGTGATCGTATTGGATGCTGTAGCTGATGCGAGGCGTTGCCGACGGCTCTATGCGAACCCGCCTGGCCCCATCCGCGATTTCGATCGGCTGCATGATCTTCAGGTACGGCTGACGATGGGTCTGCGTCACGGTCCCGGCTTCCGTGATGAGGCGGACAAAAGGCGCGGAACTTCCGTCCAATACTGGGACCTCAGGACCGCCGATTTCAATGTACGCGTTGTCGACTTCCAGTCCAACTAAGGCCGCCAGCACGTGCTCGACGGTTTGGATCTGACACCCATTCGCACTGAGCGCCGTGCAGAGTTCGCTCGGAACCAAGTGTTCGATGGATGCAGAGACGGGTATGGAAGAAGACCCTCGCTGGAGGACGAAAACAAGCCCCGAATCAGGAGGAGCGGGATGGATCGCCAGCGTCGCAGGCTCTCCGCTATGGAGGCCGATGCCGGAACAACTTACTGATTTCGCTAAGGTCTTTTGATATCGCACACGATCACCACACCAGTACGCCCTAGAGACTCAGCAACTCGCATGCCAACCTTATACCAATTGAAATTCAAAGAGTTTTCTATGAAATTGCCTTCGGCACAGCTTAGGGGAGTCACACCTTTGTTGTAAAAAAAAGACAGCTGTGGCTTTTCGAGAGGAATCGCCTAGGGACGTGGCTCCAACTCGATAAGGCCCTTGCGGATGGCCAGGATGGCGGCCTGAGTCCGGTCATAGACCTGGAGCTTGTGGAAGATGTTCCGCACGTGGTTCTTGACGGTCTTCTCGCTGAGATCAAGACTATTGGCGATCTCTTTGTTCGTCTTGCCGTCTGCCACGAGTCGCAGAACCGTGATCTCGCGTTCCGTGAGGTCATGCTCGACCCACGCGGGCCTTTTGCCTTTCTTCTGCGCCATCAAGGAAAACTCCGCCAGGATCTTGCTCGCCACGGAAGGGTGAATGAGGGATTCGCCGCGATAAATGGCTCGAATCGCCGCCACGATTTGCGACGACTCGGAATCCTTGAGCAGGTATCCGGTCGCACCGGCGCGCACCAGATCAAAGATGAATTGTTGCTCTTCGTACATGGTCAGAGCCACGATGCCGATATGAGGAAACTCGCGCTTGATCTGGCGCGTGGCTTCGACGCCGCCCATGCGCGGCATGCTCACGTCCATGAGGATCACATCCGGCAGTAACGCACGGGCTTTTTCGACGGCTTCCAGCCCATCTTGAGCTTCGCCGACAACCTGGATGTCCTCTTTCGTTTTGAGGATGGCCGCGAGTCCCTCGCGAACAACCCGGTGATCGTCCGCGATGAGCACCTTAATTTTTTCCATTCCTCGCTCCTTCCTTCTTGACGAGCGGAACGTCGATCACAATCCGTGTGCCGCGCCCTTTCTTCGAGTCGATCGTCCCTTCTCCGCCGACCAGGCGCGCACGCTCGATAATCCCGCGGATGCCGAAATGATCCCACTTTTCCGGGTCGCGGAGCACCGCATCCATGTCGAAGCCGATGCCGTCGTCCGCGATCGTGACGCGCAACCGATCGAGGCTGATGTCGAGTTGCACCGAAACATGACTCGCGCGCGCATGCTTTTGCACGTTGCTGAGCGCCTCCTGCACGATCCGAAAGAGAAAAATTTTCGTGCGCGGGAAGAGAAGCTGTTCGTCCCCCGAGACGGAGAACTCCGTCTTGATGTGGTACTGCGTCTCGTACGAGGTCAAATAGTTGGTGAGTGCGGGGATGAGCTCCATCTTGTCGAAGTGGAGCGGCCGGAGGTTGAAGATGACCTGACGCGCTTCTTGAATCGCCATTTTCAATTGGGTCTTTGATTCGCGCAAGGTGGCCAGGCAGGCTTTCGGGTCTTTTCGGAGCAGTTGCTGGCACAAGTCCAGCTTGAAGTTGACGCCTGCTAGGCTCTGCACCAACCCGTCATGAATCTCACAGGCGATTCTGGTCCGTTCTTCCGTCACGGCCACCCCGGTTTCCTTGACGTAGAGGCGATAGAGCGATTGATACTTGTTGAGCGTCTTCTCGATTTCAGCCGTGGCTCGGATGCGCGCCTCGATCAATTGCCACATGAACTTCGCGCTGGCGCCGCCGATCACCGTGACCCCCATGCGATGGAAATCCTCCAACGCCTTCTCGACGTCATAATTGCCGGTGACATCAATAATGAGGTCGACCTCCTCCAATTCCAGCAATCGACGATAGTCGCGGGTGACGGGAATCCGCAGACGCCTCGCGAGCTTCAACCCGGGAGCCTTCCGATTGATCTCGGCGACCCCGACGATCCTGACCAAGGGATCCTGCGCGAAAATCTCCATCAACGCCGTGCCTCCCCGACCGGCTCCGATGATGGCGACATGACTCACTTCGGGCGCCGGCCGTGAGCGGCCGAGGCTCTGGGATAGCTGCGTCTTCGAGACAAACGTGGTCATGGATTGTGCTTCCACCGTGAGACGGTCAAACTGATTGGGGCCTCGTCTGAGAAATCTGTCCTGATCGCGGGCGGGCCGCAAGCAGGAAAACCGGGGCGTGGCTAGCAATCTATCGGTCGCGCCGCTGTTGGGCCAGGGCCTTGATCTCGTCCATGAACTGGTCGATGTCTTTGAATTCCCGGTAGACTGAGGCGAAACGAACGTAGGCCACCTGATCGAGTTGCGAGAGTTCTTTCATCACTTCCTCGCCGACGACTCGGCTCTCGATCTCGGCCTCACCCATCTCCTGGATGTGCTTTTCGATGCGATCGGTAACCGCTTCGATCGTCGCCGTGCTGATCGGACGTTTTTCACAGGCCTTCTTCAGACCCGACACGATCTTGCTCCGATCGAACGGTTCGCGCCGCCCATCTTTTTTGACCACCACGGGCATGACTTCTTCCACGCGCTCGTAGGTGGTGTACCGTCTCTTGCACCCCAGACATTCCCGGCGCCGGCGGATGACCTCGCCTTCCTTGGCCATGCGCGAGTCAACGACCTTGTCTTCCAGCTCGTCGCAGAACGGACACTTCATTCAGCGCCTCCCTCGGCGTCTGAGCCGAGCAATCAGGCGTATGAGTAGAAGATCGGAAATCGCGCGCAGAGCGCCTTCGCCTGGGCGCGGACTTCGGCCTGGACCTGCGGGTCCTGCGGACGTTGGAGCACTCGATCGATCAGCGCCACGATTTCCGCCATCTCCACCTCGCGCATCCCTCTGGTCGATACGATCGGGGAGCCGATCCGTATCCCGCTCGCCACGGCCGGCGGCTTCTCGTCGTAGGGGATCGCGTTCTTGTTCACGATGATGCCGGCCGCGTCGAGCGCGGCCTCTGCCTCCTTGCCCGTGATGCCCTTGCTTGTGAGATTGACTAGCATCAGATGGGTGTCGGTTCCGCCCGAGACGATCCGATAGCCCCGATCGAGCAATCCTTGAGCCAAGGCCTTGGCGTTGGCGACGACCTGCCGCTGGTAGAGCGTGAAGGCAGGCAAGAGCGCTTCCTTCAAGGCGACGGCCTTCGCCGCAATTACATGCATCAGCGGCCCGCCTTGCAGCCCCGGGAAGATGATCTTGTCCACAGCCTTGGCGTGCTCCGCTTTGCACATGACGATCCCTCCACGGGGGCCGCGGAGCGTCTTGTGCGTAGTCGTGGTCACGAAATCGGCAAACGGGATGGGGCTGGGATGGAGCCCGGCCCCGATCAACCCGGCAATGTGCGCGATGTCCACGAGCAGGTAGGCGCCGACCGACTGCGCGATCTTCTGGAAGCGGGGAAAGTCGAGCGTGCGGGCGTAGGCGCTGGCCCCGACCACGAGCATCCGAGGCCGGCACTCCTCAGCGATCCGTTGCACGGCGTCGTAATCGATGGTCTCGGTCTGTCGATCCACGCCGTAGGAAAAGGCCCGAAAAATGGTGCCGGAGAAGTTGACCTTGCTGCCGTGCGTGAGGTGCCCTCCCTGCGCGAGGTCCATCCCCAGGATCGTATCGCCCGGCTTGAGGACCGCCAGGTAGGCCGCCATATTGGCCTGTGAGCCGGAGTGGGGCTGCACGTTGACGTGGTCCGCGCCGAAAATCTCTTTCGCGCGCTGGATCGCCAGCTCTTCAACGGTGTCGACGTGTTGGCAGCCTCCATAGTACCGCTTGCGGGGATAGCCTTCCGCGTACTTGTTCGTCATCAAACAGCCCTGGGCGGCTAAGACCGCAGGGCTGGCGAAGTTTTCGGAGGCGATCAGGAGCAGTTTCTCTCGTTGGCGCTCTTCCTCTGCGCGGATGGCTTCGTACACGTCGGGGTCGGTCGCCTTCAGTGCGTCCCAGGATCCAATCGCTTCGTTCATCGTCGCTCCCCTGTGGGTGATCAATCTAGATTATGCCGTCTCGCCGGATTCGGCCTCTTGCTTCTTGACCACGTGCACCGTGACGGCGGCGGTGACATCGCGAGGCAGCTTGACTGCAATCGCGAAGGTGCCAAGCTCCTTGATGGGCTGGGCCAGTTGTACTTTCCTCCGGTCGACCACGAAGCCCTGCTCCGCCAACCGCTCGGCGATGTCCTTCGAGGTGACCGACCCGAACAGTTTGTCCTCCTTGCCGACCTGAACCTCGATCGTCACTGAGGCCGCCGACAATTTCTTCCCGTAGGATTCGATTTCGAGTTTTTCCTTCTTGGCCTTCTCGGCAGCCACGCGCTTCGCGTGTTCGAAGGCTTTGATATTCCGACTGTTCGCTTCCACGGCCTTGTGCCGAGGCAGCAAGAAGTTGCGCGCATAGCCGTCCGACACGTCGATCACGTCGCCAAGGTGGCCGACCCCCTCCATGGTCTCTTGCAAAATGACTTTCATATAGTCTAACTCCTTCTGTTCGAAAGCGAAAAAGGATACTGGCGAAGACGGGCGAAAGTCAATTCAACATCGTTGGATCCTGAATCAACCTCTCCAAACGTCCCCGCCCGGTGCAGGCTGCATGAGGCGTCGCGCCGTTCTCGCGGGCCTTGCCTGGACAGTCTCTCGGCCAGGCCAGTATGATGATTGCCTCTTTTTAGGGGCGACCTAGGATGACTATACGCGAGCTTATCGAGCTCTACCAGCGACGGCTGGAAACGGAACAGCGCGCGACCGGCCCAGGAGCGCTGGATGCGCCGATTGCGGTGACGAACGCTCGGCTTCTCAAGACGGTGGGCACCTTGCATCTCTATGAGTGTGAAGTTCAGGAGGGTGTCCACCTCCCCCAAGATGTGGCGGTGACCATCCTCCCTCCGGAAGAAATGGAACCGACCGAAGGGGTCATCTTAAGTCAGAACGGTCGTCGAGTCTGCCTCCAAGTGTTCGATGCCTTGGGAGAGACCTTATCCAGCGCGACCGTGGTGCCCGATACCACCGGGTTTCTCGCCCAGGTTTCGGCTCGGTTGCGAGCGATAGCCGAGCAGGCTAATCCCAACGCAGTCGGATGTGCGGAGCGGCTGATTCCTTGGCTGAAGCCGTGTACCGATCAAGCCAACGCCACGACGCTGGCTCTCTCGACCTCATCGGTGCTGACGACGATCTGGCACGAGGATTCGGCCGCCAGGTGGAAAAGCCTCGCGACGACGGCCATCGAGCTCATCCGACAAAACAAGCGCATCCTGCTCATAGGCCCCGATCAACGCTCGCTGGATCTCCTGCTCGGCTACGTGGCCAAAGCCATGAAAGCCGGCGGGTTGAACTACAAGAGCTGGGTGAGCAGGTATGAGCTGTGTCTTGAATATCTAGCTCAGGGGATCCAGCTCACCGAACTCGGTTTCGAAGCGCAGATGCACCATTTCTACGCCAAGTCGCGGGCGGAGAAGGCGACATTACGCAAGAAATACGAACGGTTTCGCGAGTTGACGCCGCTGCTGGCCTACAAAGCGCAAAAGCAACGGGATTTGGATGAAGTTCGGTTGCTTGAGTGGCGGCTGTTGACCCAGCTCAGCGAGCTTCAGACCAAGATCAAGGAGATCGACACGACGCTGGAGCAGTATGAACAGCTTCCACTGTGGAAGCGCCTGAGCATGCAGACGGTCGGCAAGAACGTCCAGTCGTTGCAAGAGTATCGGACGCTCTACGAGAGCCAGATTCGTGGGCTGCTCGGCGAATTGGAGATCGCCAAGGAGAGGATCAAGGAATTGGTGCCCAAGGCAGCCGTACCCAAGGACCTCCGTCCGGAGTTCAATGAACTGAAGGACGAAGTGAAGCGGTTGGGGGGCACCAAGAAGATTCGAGAATTGTTGGCGGCCGAGGAAGGGACGAATCGCCAGGCCTTCATTCAAAACCGTCGCTTGGTGGCGACCACGGCGGGACGGCTCATCATCGACCCGCTGTTCAGCCGCGTGCGCTTCGATGTGTTGATGGTGGATCAAGGGCCTTCGATCCCTGGCCCGTTGCTCCTCCCCGCTGCCTCGCTCGCGACGGAACGGATCATCCTGAGTGGGGATACGCGAGACATCGAAGCTAAAGGGCTGTGGAACCCGGAGCGGGCCTTGCTCGGCGAGTGCGGGCTCGCGGTTCCATGATCTGAAACAGCGTGAACGCCACCACTCGCTGGTTCACCTTGACCCTGCGCGGATGATTGGCCATAATCCGACTCCCCTGCAGCAAGCGAGAACCGGAGGCGTACGAAGGAGTTTCAGATTCATAAGGGCTGCTCAAAATGGCTGCCGGTCTCACCCGCCCAACCCCCGGCGGCTGGTTTCACCCACCCACCCCGCGCCTGCCGAGACAGGCGTGTCTTCCCGTGGGACGCGCCTTTTCCCGGCGCGGTCGCAGTGAGACAGGTGAGCGAGAGTAGAGTGTGTGTTTCTTTAGGGGATGCTCAAAATGACTTCCAGCAAGGCCGCAAGGAACGCAGACCCCGAAGCGTACTCTTTGCTGGTACGTCGAGACCTTGAGCGAAACGAGAACGAGTAGCCGGTAGATTTTTCTCTGGCACGCTCAAAATGGCCTTTAACAAGGCCGCAGGGAGCCTGCGAACGAGGCGTATGTTGTAGATACGTCGCAGTTATGCAGGCGACCGAGAACGAAGTTGAAGGCCATTTTGAGCGTGCCTTAGTGCCGAAGTGGCGGAACTGGCAGACGCACTAGATTCAGGGTCTAGCGCCCGCAAGGGTGTCCGGGTTCAAATCCCGGCTTCGGCACCACCTTTTCAGCTCCGCTCCTCGCAAGGGTTTTTTCGGCTTGAGCCTCCTCCGTTCCTTCTCCAGGAGAAGCCTGTTCGGGCTTCGTTTTATGCCGAATAGTCAAGTAACGGTCAAGTGGATACTCACATCTTTCGGTCCTAGCGAGCTATCCTGTGGCGTATTATCGGTTGGAAGGCGGGAAACACCGCGCAGAAGCTCGCGACTAAGGGGAAGAAAAGCCTCGCTCTCCCTTCATGCTTTAGATTCGCTTCACGATCTCTCGCCAGCACCGGGCTGGAGGCAGCAGCTGCGCCTTAATCGCACCCATCGGCTCAAGCGCTTGGTTAGACGCCCCCCTACTCAAGCAGGCTCCGAAGCATCCACGCCGTCTTCTCG
>CAZZPI010000028.1:2261-11472 GCA_964655865.1 uncultured Nitrospiraceae bacterium | reverse complement strand
CTCAATCCCGGAAGGCTCACGATGACTTCGGTGCCTTTACCCACTTCACTCTGGATGTCCAGGGTCCCGCTGTGTGCCTGCACGGTTTCACGGCTCAGGAAGAGCCCGAGGCCCGTTCCTTTGCCGATCGCCTTGGTCGTGAAGAAGGGCTCGAACGCCCGGTCGAGGTCTTCCTTCGGCATCCCGCACCCCGTGTCCCGTACCGTCAGGGAGATCATGGTCTCGACTGACGAACGGCCGGTCTCCCCGACAGTTTCCGATTCATCGGCGGAAGCAGCCCGGAGCGCCGTGATGATCCGGACCTGGCCACCTGCCGGTGTGGCAGCAAGCGCATTGGTCAGGAGGTTCACTAAGACCTGATGCATCTTCTCCTCATCGGCCCATACGCGCAACCCGCTGCCGTCCCCCTCCACCGACAACGTCACCTGTTTGGCATGGAAAGCAGGCCCCATCAGGGCGACGACCGGCTGGACCAGCTTCTCGAGCGGCAACCAGAGCGGCTCAGGCTTGCGCTGGCGGGTCGAAGACAGCAGATCTTGGATGATCCGCACGACGCGGGCGATCTGCTCGTCGATGACATCGATTCGCTTCTTCATGTCAGGAGTCACGCCTGATTCTTCCGCCAGCGCGCGGACGTGCCAGGCGATCGAATGTAACGGCGTGCCGACTTCATGGGCTACCGACGCCACGAGCTGCCCCACCGCCGCCAGTCGTTCGGAGCGATTGAGCCTGTCTTTCATTTCCACCAATTGGGCGTTGGCACGGAGCAGGTTGTCCGTTTGAAGCGCCAACGCGGCCCGCGCCGCTTCCTCCCTGGCTTTGCGCTCTTCCCACGCCATGCCGATATAGGCCACCACCGTCAATACGCACACGACCACCGTGCGATTGATCACCGCCGCGGTGAATCGCTCCTTTTTCTTCGTCGGTTGAAACAATCCCATATAAGTGACAGTGACGCACAGCAGCAACACCACATACATCAAATTTCGATTGCGCAGTGTGGCCACAAGCAGGATGGGCAGGACCAAGCCGTAAGCGCCGACGACGTTCACGGGAAACAACACCTCCGTGATGGTGATGACGAGGAACAGGCTCGCGGCGACGGCGAGAATAATGCGGCTCCGCTTTGTCATGCGTCCTCTTCCAGAAGCGCTTCTCGACGCGGACGGATGTCTCGCAACATAGCCACGACCGACTTCAGCTGCGGATGATCCCAGAGCGATTCCATCTCCACCGGCAGCTTCCGCGACCAATTCGGATGCTCAGTGACGGTGCCCGGCACGTTCATCTGCCGAACCTCCCCCAGAAGGTCGTCCAGGTTTGCCAGCATGACCCATGCGGGCGTGTTCGCCAGGTACGCATGAATCGCCTTCGCCAGATCGTTGGTCATCGTCGGAACTGCCGCGGGATCCGTGCTCAGGCCTGCAGGGAGCAGGCCCTCCTTCTCAAGCGCCTGCAAGATCAGCTTCTTGTCTCGTTGGCGGGCCTCCTGCGCCTGGTTGCTCGCCTGGGCATCAGGCAGCAGGCCGAGTTTCGCTCGTACCGCTAGGTCTTCGCCGAGCCAAAAGCCACCGAGGGTCGCCAAATCGTGGGTCGTCACCACCGCCACCGACATCGGGGGGTACCACTGGGGTGGCTTCCATGTTCCGTCCCAGGTCCGTTCGAAGTAGAAGACCTTGTATGAAAGCACGTTGACCCTGGCTAACTGTTCCCGTACCCAGTCCGGCACGGTCCCCAAATCTTCGCCGATCACCATGCAGTTGGCTCGATGACTCTCGAGCGCCAGGATCGCCAGCAGGTCATCCGACGGATAATGGACGTAGGTCCCGGCCGCCGCCGAGAGGCCTTTGGGAATCCAAAAAAGCCGAAAGAGCCCCATCACGTGGTCGATTCGAATGGCACCTCCATGCCGCAACGTATGCCGCAGGAGATCAATATAGGGTTGATATCCACTGCAGCGTAACCGGAGAGGATTGAACGGAGCAAAGCCCCAATTCTGCCCCTCGGGGGCGAAGGCATCCGGAGGAGCCCCGCACCCTGCGTCCAACGCCAGCGCTTCTTGGTAGATCCACCCGTCCGCGCCGTTGAGATCACTGCCAAGAGCCAAGTCATGATACAACCCGATCATCATCCCGACCTGCGTGGCACGCCGCTGGACTTCAGCCAGTTGTCGGCCCAGTTGCCACTGGACATACTGGAAGAACAGCACGCGCGCCCATCGCCGACGGGCGATCGCTGCCACTTTCGCAGACCAGGGAGATCGATGCGCCTCAGGCCAGTTGCGCCACGACCAGACCGTCGGCATACGCCGCTGATTGTCTTCCTCCAAGACCTCGTGCACCGCGAACAGCCGCAGCGGTTCCCCTTCCGACTCGACAAAATCAAGAAATTCCCGTCCGAGCGCAGTCCGCGCCGACACATGACTCTCCTCGGCTTGGAGGTGCTCGCGCAAGAACAGCTCAAAGGCCCGTTCGATCGCGCGACGTTTCGCGTCGGCCACCGCGTCATAATCGACCAGCTCCGCTTTCCGCAGCGGCTCTAGCCAGGAAGAGAATTCCTCGTTCGCGTTGAGATTGGTCGATTGGACGGACGAAACCCCTTCGGCAAGGCGCCCCATGTCGAGATACAGCTCGTTCAAATAGAGTCGACTATTGGGCGAGTAGGGACTGATGTGGTATGGGCGACGGTTCTTGAGCGCATGGAGCGGATTCAAGCCGATGATGTCGGCGCCGAGCGTCGCCCCTGCTCGCTCGACCAAGATCCGAAGATCCCCGAAGTCTCCCGCCCCCCAATTCCGATTCGAACGGACGGCGTACAGTGGCACGCTCAAGCCCCAGATCCTCCCGCCGGCGGCCAACACCGGGGACACATAACAAGTCGGCGGTGCGACGATCAGACGGGCGAGGGTTTCCAGGCGTTTGGTAGCGGTGAGGATCTCCGCATAGAGCTCGTGATACCCGATGGGAAGCCCCGTGGGGAGCCTCACGGAACATCGTACGTACCGCCTGTCTTCTCTCACGTGGGCTTCCACGACCGTGATACCGGGTCCTGCTTGACCCAGCAGGGTTTCTGTCCCGGTCTCAAGCCTGATCCGCCATGAAACCACGAGCGATCCTTCCTCGCCGCTCGAACAGGGCAGCGTGACGATCCAGCAGGGAGCGGTTTCGTCAGTACGTACGACCAGGGCGGACGCCGAGACGGTCTGCCACGTCTGGGCTTCCCACCGAGCCCATTCTGCATGAAGGGCTTGATCGGTCTCGACGTGGAAGCCCATTGCCGCGAGAATCGCTTGCTTCGTCTCAAGCGACGTTTCATGTCGCCTGCCCTCGATATCGAAATACTCTGCCGCGATCCCTGCCTCGTCCGCGAGGCGATCGAGCAACGCTCGGTTGGCGATTTCAGGCATGGAAGGCAGTCTGAGTGAAGCCCTAAAGCAA
Source organism: uncultured Nitrospiraceae bacterium (assembly GCA_964655865.1). Lineage (GTDB taxonomy): Bacteria > Nitrospirota > Nitrospiria > Nitrospirales > Nitrospiraceae > JBBIJI01. Next base: position 8,035 of record CAZZPI010000028.1, on the reverse strand, counting down.
GTCAAGGCACCTGAATGTTTTTTATCGGCCCATTCAGTCACAATCAAGTTCGACGGTTATCGCGCCGGCCGAGGCGAGGCTCCTCTTCGTAATGAAGTATAGGAGCACGCATCGGCTCAGCCGTTCTTGAGGGAGAAATTGCGTTCCGGCAAGATCTTGAGGGAGAAATTGCGTTCCGGCAAGATAACGCTGATGATCGATCGTCGCTCAGTCAGGTTTGGTACCAGTTCCTGGGCCTACGAAGGGTGGCAAGGGCTGATCTATCGCCAAGCCTACAAAGCCAATCGGTTTTCCAAGGATAGCCTGTCGGAATATGCCAGATACGAATATCGGGGTGCCCCGTTGTTCAATACAGTCGGCATCGACCATACGTTCTACCGACCGGCCACTGCCGAACAATTGGCCCACTACGCCACTCAGGTTCCCTCCGATTTTCGGTTTTGCGCCAAGGTCTGGGAAGAGTTGACCATTCCCTCTTACGCCAACCATCGGCGTTACGGCGCCAAGGCCGGGAAAACGAACGCGCGATTCCTGGACCACGAAGCGTTCCGTGACCTTGTATTGGGTCCGTTCCTGGAAGGGTTGAGAACCCGGGCGGGGCCCCTGATCTTCGAGTTTCAGCGATCCGGGATGACTCCGGATGAATTCTACACCGCTCTGGATCGCTTCCTCAGCCGACTTCCTGTCGGACCGGAATATGCCGTTGAAGTTCGTAATCCTGCCCTCCTCGGGACCCGCTACGGGGACGTGCTGCAGTCCTTCAATGTGGCCCATGTGCTGAACCACTGGACAGCGATGCCGCCCTTACAGGAGCAATTCTCCCAACTCGGGCACCGTTTCCCGGCTTCGTTCGTGGTCTTTCGGCTGCTCACCCCGCGTGGCGTCCAGTACGAGCAGGCGGTTCGCCGCTACAGCCCATATGATCGGATCGTGGAGCCCCAGCCTCGCATGCGACAAGAAACCCTATCGCTGTTGGCGGAAGCCCTCGCCGAAGGCCGCATACCTTATGTCTTGGTCAACAACCGCTGTGAGGGGAACGCTCCCTTGACCTTGCAGGCACTGGTTGATGCATGTGACGCGACCTCAGCGGCCAGATTGTGATGGATTGGGACCGCGTGGTAGCATATTCGGGAGATAATCCAAGCGGGAATGTTTGTTCCCGACACTGCGGGCCCCACAGGGTTTACAACGTAGAGGAGGGCTTAGTCATGAATCGCCTCCTTCTGTCCAGCCGCATCAGTGTTATTGCGTTGACACTGGCCTCGGGACTCTCGTGCCTGGGATCCAGTCATACTATGGCTCAGTCGTCTCGCGTCGAAGTCACGGGCGACTACCGCTATACCTTCCACGATCCCATGCTCCTTGCCGATGCCAAAGTGCTGGCTTGTGAAGAGGCTCTCCGTCTTGCTGTCGCTAATTCTCCCGTCGTACGCGACGAGACGGCCTCTCTGGTCGACTCCGCCGCATACCAGGATCTGATTCAGCTTTTGGTCTCTTCCTACACGCGGGATCTGCAGATCGTCGAACACGCGGAGAAAGGTCGAACGGTGTATTGCAAGGTGAAGGCCGCACTCCAACCTGACGAAGTACAGAAAGTCGCCCGGACGTACCTGGTCTCCCTGTCAAACGGAAAACAGGCACCCGCCCTCGATCAAAATCGCGCGCTTCAGATCGTGAATGTCCGGGATGAGTCCGGTTACCTGGTTGTCACCTATCGTGCCTTGAAGCGTCTGGACTGGATCGGAACGGCCTATCAGGGATCACTCCGGGAGAATGCCGACCTGATGGTGGATTTTCTCGATGAGCAAGGGAATCTGATCCGAACCGACCGGTATGCGGCGCACAGAACACCCACCGGCGATGACGTGATGAATCCCGGCGAGATCGGAATCCGCAAGATCATCAAACCTTCCAACGCGAAATCTCACCGCGTCTGGCTCGTGAAATAGTCGCCCCGGAGGCCGCCGGGAGCCCGGCCGCGCGGCCTCTCATCGGTTTCAGACCTCACCTTCCGTTACTTCTCCGCGCCCAGCGGTGGTAGAGTGATGCCGAAGCGCTCCAATCCCATGATGACGGTCAAGGCCGTCGGCGCGTGTTGGACGATTTCCTTCTGCACCTCGATTCGTCTAAGGTCGACGAACTCCGGCGCGGTCAGCCCCAGCGATTCACGATAGGCTCGGTCGGCGATTCCACGCTGTCGCTCGGCCTTCTCCCTCGCCTCCTCCGCCTTCTGGAACTCTACCATCGTGATCTTGCGCTGCTCCTGAATGATCGTTTGGGTCGTCTGTTCGACGACTCCCTTCGGCGGCAGGATACTTCCGACGACGATCCGGTTTAGACGAACCGGAATGTTTTGCTTTTCAATCAGCTTGGTCTGGACTTCACGTCCGATTGCATCCTGCAACTTGGTGCGGGTCGTGGGATCCGTCGTCAATTGAAACAGCGGGTACTTCTGGACTTCCTCTCGGACGAACGTACGGAACGCCTCCTTCACATTGTTCGCGTACCAGTTCGGGCCGAAGCGATTGATCAGCTCGGGCGATCGGCCCTCCATCACATTGGCAATCATGAACGCGTCGAACGACACCGGAGCGTTCTCGGCTGAGATGATGTCGAAATGCTCGGAATATTGTACCGGCCGGATATCAACGTCGATCACTTGCGTCGTCAGTGCGACCGTAACTCGCCCGGTTTTCACCGGCACAGGATCGACCCCGCCGTGTCCTAAGAAGAACGGCTTCTCCACGAGCACCCCTTCGTGGCCCGCATCGATTGCGACCAATGCGCAGCCGGATGTGAACGCGACCAGGCTATAGACTCCTACACACCCCAACAGACGGCTGAACGAGCCAGTCATATCGTCCCTCCTTCCCTTACGGAGCAGGCCTCCACACCTACTCCCACTTGATCCCTGGTTCAACGACCGCGCGCCGACCTCTTGTGAATTCACCTTACGAACCACCAGGTCAGAAAGTCAAACGAGGGCTCAAGCCGGGGGCCGGACTGGCGACCAGACGCAGGTGAGGAATTACTCGATGCCGGCTTGTTGCTGGAGCCAGCGGATGTAAGCGATGATGACCTCTACGTCGTCGGGTGTCGTAGTCTCGATCTTCGGCATGTTGCCGAAATTCCAATGATGGGCGCGCACCCCGTTCGCTGCCGCGCTACGAAAGGCTGCGTCCGGATGATGATTCGGCAGGTAGATCTTATGCACCAGCGGGGGACCATGATCAGTCCCGACCCCGCGTAATCCATGGCAAGCCGAGCAATTGGCATTGAACTTCGCCTCTCCTGTCTGCAGCACGGCCGCGGAAAGACCTGTCGCATCCCTCGAGGGACCCGAATGACCGCCGGAGTCGCAAGCCGTCACAGTCAGCATGAGCAGGCTGATGCCGATGAACGGCAATATCCCCCAGCCCAGCCCCTTCCTCCGTAGGTCGTCAGGCCCTGTCATATGGATGAACCCGCCGAGCCGGAATCGTCCTTCTTAGCCCGTGTCGATCCAAACTGTTCTTTGAGCATTCGTGTCGTTCTGGTGAGGGTCAGACGGCGGTAGATCCGAGCCCCCACCGGAACCAGAATGACCAGTGAGATCGTCAGGTACATGAAAAACTCCTCGGGAGACACGCTCATCGGCCGCCTACCTTACCGCATAGGGAACCGGATCGACAACTCCGGCTTTGCTGAACGCCTCAAGCCGGATCCGACAACTGTCGCAACGGCCGCAGGCGGTCTCGCCGTCAACCGGATCGTAGCAACTGTGGGTCATGTGGAATGGGATTCCGAGGGCCACCCCCATCCGGATGATCTCGACCTTGGAGAGGTGCAACAGCGGCGCGCGCACCGTGATGCTCCGTCGCTCTACCCCGGCCCGCGTTCCGGCGCGCGCCAGCGCTTCAAACGCCTGAAGAAACTCGGGGCGGCAGTCGGGGTATCCGGAGTAGTCCAAGACGTTTGCGCCAAAGTATATCCGCTCGGCATCGCGGCCTTCCGCGTAGGCCAAGGCCAGGGAGAGGAAAATCGTGTTGCGGGCCGGCACGTACGTGACAGGAATTTCCTCTCGCCGTTGCTCAGGTGTCCGATCCTTCGGGACGGCCACGTCGCCTGTCAGTGCCGACCCCCCGATCGCCCGCAAGTTCAGCTCGATGACCAAATGCTCAGCGACGCCGAGAGTTCGCGCTACGACGCGCGCCCGCTCGACCTCGACAAGGTGGCGCTGCCCGTAGGCGACCGTCAACCCGTAGAGCGCATATCCATCCTGCTTGGCGATGGCCGCGGTGACGGTCGAGTCGAGCCCCCCGCTCATCAACACGACGGCTCTCTTAGCAAAGATGGTCATAGCAGAAGAAAATAATCAAGAGCCTTTCAGCAGACGGACCAGACACCCGGCTCCATGTTGCCTCATCTGAACGGCGCTTGTCGATGCGGAGAAGAAGGGAACGGGTCGGCAGGGAAACCGAAGCGGGCTATTCGCGCTCTTCCTCTTTCTCGATTTTTTCCAGCAGTTCTTGTCGCGACTGACATTCCACGCACAGTCGCGCGAAGGGAACGGCGTTCAGCCGTTTCTCACTGATTTCGACCCCGCACTCAGCACACAAGCCGTAGGTTCCTTCGGACAATCGGGTGAGGGCTTCGTCGATGAGCTGCCGTTTACGGTTGCGCATTTCCATGAGCGAGATCCCCAGTTCCCGCTCCAGATCCATCAAAGCCTGGTCCCCAACGTCGCGGGCAGACTCGAGACGACGCTGCTGATCCTCGGTCAAGGACTGGCCCAGGCTCCCTTCGATCTCCCTCATGATCTCCTGACGCTTGCGCATAAGCATCTGCTGAAGCGCCTCTTTACGGTGTTCGTAGGCTTCACGCTCCTTCGCTGACAACTTGGGTCTTTGAACTTCCGGTTCCGGCTCTTCTCGGGTCGCGTCGGGCTTCGGCGGAGCGATAGGCATAGTTCGCCCCTTGATCGCTGACTTACTGGCTGATTTTGCCGGAGCCGGCGATTTTTTCTTTGCTTGGAGCTTGCTCGCCATTGCGACGTTTGACCTCTTCAGACCGACCGAGCCGAAAAAAGTTCGGCATTCATAGCACGCTCCCTCTCCTTTGACAAGCCCTTTCTCACACTGGCCTGGGCGGTCAGGGATAGAGGATAGTGGAGTGCACCTCGTAGCCGACCAACTTGTCACGCCCCCTCAGACTCTTGAGCTCAACCAGAAAATCCAACCCTGCAATCTCGCCTCCCAGTTGTCGAACCAAGTGGACGGTCGCGGCCGCAGTCCCTCCGGTAGCCAGCAGATCGTCCACGATCAGGACCCGCTCGCCTATGTCGATCGCATCCCGGTGCACGGCCAGGGAGTTGCTCCCATACTCCAGATTGTACTTCACCTCGTAGATGTCGGCCGGCAGTTTTCCCGGCTTCCGAACGGGGATGAAGCCGGCGCCCAAGCGACTCGCCAGGCAACCCCCCAGAATAAAGCCGCGCGACTCGATCCCGACGACCTTCGTGATCCCCTGATGCTGGTAGCGCGCCGCCAGCTCGTCGACGATGCGCGCGAATGCCTGCGCGTTCTTCAAGAGCGTCGTAATGTCATAAAAGACGATGCCGGGCTTGGGGAAATCCGGGACCTCCCGGATAAGCGTCCGATAGTCCATGTCGCACCCCTTACTAAAGCAGATCGGCCTGCGTCAGTGTGTTCCGTTCGATGGTGTTGCGCAAACGGACAAGGGCTGCGTTCTCGATTTGTCGCACACGCTCCCGGGTCAATCCCAAATCACGACCG
>CAZZPI010000028.1:0-2251 GCA_964655865.1 uncultured Nitrospiraceae bacterium | reverse complement strand
GCGTCTGTGCTTCGCCCCCGTCCAATCCAAACCGGGCAACAATAACAGTCCGCTCCTTATCTGGCAACTCCCTTACCCAGGACATGAGGGCTTCTCTGCGCCGGACCCCCTCCGCGCTGTCCGCCGGTGAGAGGGACATGGGATCCTCGATAATGTCTCTCAGGAAGGTGTCGGAGCGGTCGCTGAGGGGACTGTCGAGGGAGCAGGTGGTGCGAAGCAACTGTTTCAGGTCCAGGACCTCTTCTTCGGACACTTTCATGCGCTGGGCAACTTCGTCAGGGCGGGGCTCGCGACCGAGCGATTGCACCATGTGCTCGACTTTATTGAGGTAGCGATTCAGACGTTCCACGACATGGACGGGCAGGCGGACAAGCTTGCCTTGATTGATGATGGCGCGTTCTATGTACTGGCGAATCCACCAGGATGCATAGGTGCTGAAGCGAAAGCCGCGCTTGTAGTTGAATTTTTCGACCGCTTTGATCAATCCGAGGTTGCCCTCCTCCACGATATCCGAAAAAGGGAAGCCGCGGTTCACGTAGCGCTTGCCGATACTGATGACCAGGCGCAGGTTCGATTCGATCATCTTCTGCCGAGCGGTTTCGTCGCCGGCCATAACCCGCTTGCCGAGTTCTTGTTCCTGCTTGAAGGTGAGCAGACTGGAACTGCGAATCTCCCGCAGGTAGGTCTTGATGGTGTCGAGACCTTCGGAGTGACTGTTCCCTTCCCCGCCGCGAGTCTTACCGCGTCGGCCGCGCCGTTTCGGAAGACTTTCTCCCTCCTCCTCCTGCTCGTCGGCCTCCGCGTCCGCGGAGTGGAGGGAATAGCCTACTTCGTCCTCATGCTCAAGCATGCTGCCTCATGAACCGGACCAGACCTCGCCTCGATCAAAACCAGATGTCGAAGTCCGTGTAGCGATCGGCCCAAGGGCGCCAGCGGACGTCGACCCGATCGACTCGTGACCCTGGGGGTCCTTGCTTCATTGCTTCGACCAGATCGTCGATGCTTCCCCGAGGACCTTCGACTTCGACTTCAACTCGGCCGTCGTCCAGGTTGCGGGCGCCGCCCGTCAACCCGCAGCGGAGCGCCACGCGTCTGGCAAAGGCGCGAAATCCTACACCCTGCACCCTACCGCTTACGAGAATCAGCGCAGAACTCGGCGTCTCATCCCCGGGGCTAGTCATGACTTCACAACCCCGGGCAAGCCGTCCAGGCACACGAGCCGGATGATCTCATACCTCCATCCATGCGTCACGCCTTTTAACAATATTATGAAGGGAAGGAATAAGGAGACAAGCATAGCGGCGCTCGTAAATTCTTAAGAACAGTTGAACGGCGTTGCCGAGATGAGCGGTGGCATCTCTCCACCAACCTCATGGCAAAGCGCCGCTGACGGGAGAGCAAGATCTGCGGGTTGGGCGGGTTGCAGGTCATGTGCATGCGGGATGGGAAGCGAACCAACAACACTGGCTGTACTGATCGGATCGCCCCTGTCGCGATGCGGTATTTTGTGAAGGCTCACAGGCGCGCAGGCTTACAAGCGGGCCAAAGCATTTGGGACGCTGATCCGCCTACCGCGAATACGATAAACCGATAAAGAGCGGGCGGGACGAGCAAGCTTGGTTTGGTCGGGGCGAGAGGATTTGAACCTCCGACTCCTGCGTCCCGAACGCAGTGCGCTACCAGGCTGCGCTACGCCCCGATCCCCGGCTCGTTCGCTCTGTTCCTGCCGTCAGGCGAGCGGTTCGGCGCGCATCCCGTGCGCGTCGGCGACCGCTCTGTTCGTCACCCGCCCGTTGGCCACGTTGACGCCCAGCGCCAGACCTGGATCGGAGCGGAGAGCCCGCTCCACACCGGCGGAAACTAGGCGGACTATATAAGGAAGGGTCGCATTGGTCAAGGCCAAAGTCGAAGTGTGCGGCACGATGCCGGGCATGTTGGCCACGCCGTAGTGCAGCACGCCGTCCACCTCGTAGACCGGATCCGAGTGCGTGGTCGGGCGTGTGGTCTCCACGCAGCCGCCCTGGTCCACCGCCACATCCACGATCACCGCGCCCCGCTTCATCCGGGACACGACGGTCCGCGAGACCAACTTCGGGGTCTTCGCCCCGCGGACCAGCACGGCGATCTGCTCGCGCGTGAGCGCGATGATCCGGTGGCCCTCGGTGTTCCAGTCGGGGGTCGTGGGCAGGGCCGTCTGCTCCACGTGGAACGGCACGCCCAGGGCCCGGAGGGTGGCGCGGAATCGGGCGAT
>CAZZPI010000027.1:11304-11532 GCA_964655865.1 uncultured Nitrospiraceae bacterium | reverse complement strand
GCCACGATGCCGAAGACAATCCCGCCGATGGCCCAACCGATGAGAAAGATCGAAAAGATAATGCCGCCGTACCAGCCGATCTGTTCGGCGTTGCCCGGCCGTCCCGTCACCTGCAGCAAGTCCTCCAGCGCAGGATGGAGCACGATGGCATAGATCGTCGCGTCCATTGCGTCGAACACCCACCCGAGCCAGGCGACGAACAGCACGAGCCATTGGTAGGATGTGACG
>CAZZPI010000027.1:0-11294 GCA_964655865.1 uncultured Nitrospiraceae bacterium | reverse complement strand
CCATGATTGTCGGCTCACGGGGGCCACCCATAAGTCAGCAGCCTCGTAGCGCCGTTCCGGTGTGACGCGGGGCACCCATTGCAATCTTCGTGGCAATGGGTCCCGGTGACGAGTGGCGGCATTGGTCGGGCCAGGCTACGGAGCTTCGCGGAAGGAGTCAAGGTGAACCAGACGAAGGCCGCATGCTATAGTCTTGCGTTACGATGGCGCGTGTGGACTATTACCGAGTGCTCGAGATCTCCCGCGATGCGTCTGATGACGACATCAAGAAAGCCTACCGGAAGCTGGTCTTCCGACACCATCCCGACCGCAATCCCGGCGACACACACGCCGAAGCCAAGATTCGCGAACTCAACGCGGCGTACGAGGTGCTCGGCGACAGCGAGGGCCGGCGCACCTACGACCGGCTCCGGTGGGGCGATGAGCCGCGGGAAGCCGAAGCCAGTCCGACCGAGATTCTGGATGAAATGGAGAATCAGCTCTTCAACGAGGGTCGGAAAGAGGTCTTCGCCTTGGTCATCAAACAGGTCCAGCGAATCAAATCTGAGCTCGCGCTCATCCGCGAACGGACGGTCGCCTTTCAAGGGTACGACACGTTCAATCGATTCATCGTGGAGGAGCGCGCGGCGGAAGTCATGGATGAGTTCCTCACGGCAGAGATGGAAGCGCGGAAGAAACAACTTGTGGACGTGGCTGCCGAGATGATGATCGCGCGGGGCGTGGTCAAACGCGGAGACGAAGGAGAGCTCCGCTCGCTCAGAGGCCGGTTGGAAGATGTCTTCCGACGCGGTCGCCACGTCGGCTATGCCGCCGCGCTCGAATTATTTTACGAGAGGAGATAGCGCGATCGCGGCGAATTCCGAATGTTGAATTATGAATTCTGAATTGTCTGAAATTCACAATTCATAATTCAGAATTCATAATTCTGAAATCACTTGGAAAGCGCTCCCGCCACGAATCGACCCTTCTGCATCACGCCAAGGATCCGCTCGCGGTCGCGCAGCAGGGCGATGTGTTTGAGAGGGTTTCCGTCGATCACCACCAGGTCGGCCAGCTTGCCTTGCTCGACGGTGCCCACCTCCCGCTCAATCCCCAAGAGTCGCGCCGCCGCTGAGGTCGACGCGACGATCGCGTCCATCGGGCTCATCCCCAGCCGTACCATGCGTTCCAGCTCTTGCGCATTCTCGCCATGATAGTTGAACGGGGTGCCGGCGTCGGTGCCCATGGCGATAGGGATCCCCGCTTTGCGCGCCCGCCTAAAGCTTGCCTGGTGCCGCTTCGTCATGGCCTTCGCCTTTTCCAACGCGCTCTCCGGCACTCCGCATCCAACACGGCATGCGGCAGTCGTGGCCAGCGCGGAGAGAGTCGGCACCATGAACACCCCGCGTTGCAGCATCAGCGTGCAGGCTTCCTCGTCCATGAGCGTTGCATGTTCGATGGAATGGACCCCGGCCCGCAGCGCGGGTTTCATGCCGGCGGCGCCATGCGCATGCGCCGCCACTTTCCGTCCGGCCTGTTGCGCTTCCGCCACGGCTGCCGCCAACTCCTCCTCGGTCATCTGGGCCTGATCCGGGGACGTCCCCGGCGTCAACACTCCACCGGAGGCGATGACTTTGATCACCTCCGCGCCTGCTGCGATCTGCGCTCGCACCGCGGCACGGACCTGCTCCGGACCCTCGACTTCGCAGCCGATGAACCGGGCATGCCCGCCGATCATGCAGATCGCCAAGCCGGCGCCGATGATTCGGGGTCCGGGGAGCACCCCCGTGTCGATGGCGCGCTTCAGGGCGAAGATGGAATGGTCACGCGCCCCGACGTCCCGCACGGTCGTGACCCCGGCCTCGATCGTCGCCCGGGCGCACCTGGATGCTTTGAGGAGCGTCAACGCGGGTGATTCCCGCTCGATCGTGGCGACGACGTCCGGCTCTCCGCAGAGACAGAGGTGCACATGGCAGTCGATCAACCCGGGCAGGATGGTCCAGCCGGCGGCGTTGATGATGCGAGCGTCCCGCGGTACGGGGATCTCGCGGACCGGCCCCAAGGCGGCAATCCTCTCGTTCCGCACGATGAGCGTGGCTCGATCGAGCACGGCGCCTTGTCCATCGACGACGCATGCGTTCCGCAGAGCGATGGCCATAGGGGGTTAGCTGCCGACGGGGATTGTAATGACGATGCCGCCCATCACGTCGTTGAGCTTGTAATCCCGCCGAGGGCTGTTGGGATGATTGTTGTGACAGGTGACGCAAGATTGCGCGACGGCCTTGTCGGCATAGACGGCCTGAAAGAACCGACCTGATTGATTCTTGCCAAACCCCGTAAAGGGCTTGTCCGGGTCCTTCGCGACGGCTTCCAGGCCCTTCCGCTCGAAGTCAGATGTCGGTCCGTTCCAGACATAGATGGGCGTCAGGCTGGCCAGACGGAAGCTGAACTTCAGGTCCTTTTGGGCGACCAACCGGCTGCTCTCCAACAGAAACTGGGCCGGGAGCGGGATGCCTTTTTCGTCGCGCCAATGCTCGACCGCCTCCGCGACGCCCTGCCGGCTGAGCTTTTCCACGACGTTCTCCGTGTAGTTTTTGCGATTGGCCTCGAGGATCGCGTGCACGAATTCTGCAACCCTGTCGGGAGGGACCAGATCCGCTTTGCGCGCGTCCCCCACGGTGAGCTTGAGGATCCAATACCCGACCACTGCGACAATAGCGAACGAGGCACCGGCTAACACCCACACGAAAGCGCGATTCATAGGGAACCTGGCTCCAATGATTGGGAAACGTAGACCTTCTGTGCGACTTGAACTGCGCGGCAGGATTCGTTCTTCGAGGAGAGACCGGCCGTGACGGCTTCGATCGCATCGAGGAACACCAGCACGTTCGCCTTCGTCGAAGACTCACCCATCAGACCGATGCGCCAGACTTTACCTTGCAGCGGGCCCAACCCTCCCCCGATTTCAATTTCATGATCGTCCAGCAAGCGGCAGCGCAGGCGTTTCTCGTCCCACGAGGGAGGCAGGCTTATGCAATGGAGCGTCGGCAGACAGTGGGCGTCGGCGGGGAGCGGGCTCAGGCCGATTTCCTTCAAGCCTGCAAGCAACGCCTGACTGTTCAGCCGATGTCGGGCGAACCGAGGCGGCAACCCTTCCTCTTCGATCAGACAGAGAGCTTCGTGGAGTGCATAGAGCATGGAGATCGGCGCCGTGTGGTGATAGGCGCGCTTGCCTTCATGCCAATAGTCTGCGACCAACGTCACGTCCAGATACCAGCTCTGGCACGGTGTGTGTCGCCTCCGGATTGCAGAGAGCGCGCGTTCGCTCATGGTCAGGGGTGCCAGCCCCGGCGGGCAGCTCAAGCACTTCTGTGTGCCGCTGTAACAGACGTCGATCTGCCAGGCATCCACCTCGACAGGCACTCCGCCCAGGGAGGTCACCGCGTCCACCACAAACAGGGCGTCGTGCTCGCGACAAAGCCGGGCGATCTCGGCCAATGGCTGGCAGGCTCCGGTGGAGGTCTCGGCATGGACGATCGCGACGGCCTTCACCGGTCCCGACCGTTGCAGAGCGCTGCGAACCTGATCGGGATCGATGATCGTCCCCCACTCGGCCTCGATCCGGATCGGTTTCCCGCCGCATCGTTCCACCATCGTGGCGATCCGAGAGCCGAACAGGCCGTTCACTCCGACGATCACGGCGTCGCCCGGCTCGACCAGATTCACCACGGCCGTTTCCATCCCGGCAGAACCCGTGCCGGAAACCGCGACGGTGAACGCGTTCGTCGTTTGGAACAGCCGTCGAAGCTGCTGCTGAATGACGGTCATCAGCGCGAGAAAGGCGGGATCTAAGTGGCCGATCACCGGTGAGGCCATGGCCCGCAAAACGCGGGGATGCACCATGCTCGGTCCGGGACCCAGAAGCAAACGGCGCGGAGGGCTGAACGTAGGGGCCTTCTCAGGGGTCATACAGGGTGCGTTAGTATAACGAAGTCGGATGTCGGCTGCCAGGGAACCAGTCCGCATTATTCACGAACCGTGAATATTGCGGGCTGGTCTTGAGACTCTCTTCGGCTCGTAGGCCTCCAAGCTGCGTGCTATACTGCGCGAGAATTTATGGAAGAGTCATCACATCACGACGCGCCGCCTGTGGATTCAGCCCAGGCTGTGGGAGAACCTAAGCGATACGTCGGCGCGCCGCCGCCACCCGTCCCATTCGATCCGGGCTTCTCACGGATCATCTCGGTTTGTTGCGCAATCGTCCTTGTTCTGGCGGTCGGCTTTGTTCTCTGGTTAGGCGTGGCCGTGCCGAAACTGGAACGAGTGCTGGCACCGGAGCGGGCTTTGGAGCTGACCGTGGGTCGGACCTTGGAGGTGGAGGAAGCGCTCAAGGATGTCCGGACGTGGGAACGCAGCTTTTATAGCCTGGTGATGGGTGATGAGGTTCACGAACAGACCCAGACGATCGAATGGTACGAAGAGTTGGCCGCTTTTTCCGATGACCCGCTGGTCGATCTCAACCTGTCCATCCTGGAAGCCGAATTAGGGCGGCTGCCGCGAGTCGTCACAAAGATCTCGGAATGGGAAGTAATGGGGGAGCCTTATGCGCTGTTTGCCGGGGCGCTCCAGGCCGCGTATGTCGCGCCATCTGTGTCGCCGGATTCCGAGCAGGACCTACAAGCGCATCTGGCGGAACTTCTCCCTGCCGGTTGGTTCTATGATCGGTTGGCGCTCAGGCTGGCGACCAAGGCCGGCGATGAGGCGCTTCGAACCGGGATCGAGACGCTGGTGCAGGCCCGCGCCAGGGCGCTCCTCCTACGCTCTCGGCTCCTCATGGCCGCGGAGGGCCTCCTGTTTGTCCTCGGCCTCGCGGTGCTGCTGTGGATGTGGCGACACCGACGCGATGCGGACCGGTTTCGCGTGGGCGCCGCTCACTTACCGCCCCTGTGGCCCGGTGCCGTGGGAGCAGGGGTCTTGTTGCGAGGCGGAGCCTTGGGAGCGGTTCTCGTCATCCCGTTAGTGATCTTGCAAGGGACGATGGGGGAGGAAAATCTCCTGATTCGGCTCAGCACGATTCCTCTCAGCAACCTGCCGTTGCTGCTGCTCGCCTACTTCTACCTCTTGAAGCCGCAAGGGATTGGGTTTGCCGACGGATTCGGACTGCGACTTCATCCCGGTGCCGGCGTTCGTCTTGGGATGACGGTGGCCGGAGCGGCCGCGCTGGGACTCGCCGGAGAGTGGGCGATGGGGAAGGTTGCCGAGCCGCTCAACTTAACCAGCCACTGGACGGAGTGGTTCGACGCCGACCTCGTCTGGTCCTCGCCGCTCGTGATGACGGCCGGCCTGGTCGAATATGTCGTCTTCGCGCCGGCCTTCGAGGAGTTGGCGTTTCGGGGGGTGTTGTTCGGCGTATTACGGCGTCGCTATAGCCTGCCGGTGGCGGGTGTCTTCAGCGCGCTTATTTTCGCGACCGCACACGGGTACGGGCTGATCGGCTTCGTCAGCGTGTTCTGGAGCGGTCTGATCTGGGCATGGATCTACGAGAAAACCGGCAGTCTCCTGCCCGGCATGATCGCGCACGGGCTGAACAATCTCCTCGTCTGTCTGAGCGTCATCGCGCTGCTCCGCTATTGAGTCGAAAGGCTGGAACGCCCGAACGTGTTGTCGCCGGCGTCAAACCCGCCCTGGCACCCTTCCCGCGTTCAAGCCCGCCGCGCCTCGATCTCCTCGATGGCGACGTACAGGTCGTGGCGTCGAACCTCGTAGCCGAGTTCCTGTCGGAGTTTGGCCGTGAGGATGCGTTTCCCGGCGCGATCTTCATTCTTCGGCTGGGGCGGCAGGATTCCCCATCGCACACGCGCCCTTTCGCATATTTCCTCCCAGGTACGCGGCGTCCCGTCGCTGACGTTATAAATTTCTCCGCGTTTGCCCTTCTCCAGGGCCCGTAAGCATATCGCGGCCAAATCCTCCACGTGAATCAGGTTTACGTATCTCCGTGATGGCCCGACGCGGCCCTGCCTGATCCAGTCCAGCGGGTTTCTGCCCGGCCCATAGATGCCCGCCACCCGCAACAGGATGGCGCCGTACTCCTTGCGCAGATATTCTTCGCCCTTGACGCGCGCTTTGGTGAAATCGACCGGCGCCGATTCAGCGATCCACGGCGGCGGAAACTCGTTGATGCCTGCTGTGTCGTAGGCCGACGTGCTCCCAAGCACGACGATGCGCCTCGGCGATGCCCCTAACGCCTTCATAAGAGTCCGCACATGTTCGAGCGGCGCAGCGGGAAAACACCACATGAGGTCAGCCTCGTGGGGAATATTCCTCCAAGTTTCTTGCAGGGCGAGATCGAAATGAATCCGATCGGAGTGCGGGAGGTCGGCGAGGTGGCGATCCGGATTCCGGCTGCCGGCCAGAACGAAATAATCGTGTGAGGCCAGCTTGAACAGATACCGGCCTGTGTATCCTGTCCCCAAGAGGGCCAGCACCCGTGGTTCCTTCATCATTCGCTGCATGCTACCATACCGTGCGATGCCGCTTTCGACGTTTCACCCCGTCATCGGTGAATGGTTTCGTAGCCGCCTCGGCGAGCCGACCGACGTCCAGGTCCGGGCGTGGCCGGTCATACAATCCGGCCAAGACGCCCTCATCGCCGCGCCGACCGGCTCGGGGAAGACTCTGGCGGCGTTCCTCTCCTGCATCGACGGTCTCTTCAAGCAGGCCCTCGCGTGCGAGCTGGAGGATCGCACGCAGATTCTCTATGTCTCCCCGCTGAAAGCCCTCGGCAACGACGTCCAGAAAAATCTCCGGCAGCCGCTGGCGGAAATCGGCAATGCCGCGCTCGCGGCCGGACTGCTGATGCCCGAGTTGCGCGTGCTGGTGAGAACCGGCGATACGCCGATGGTCGAACGTCAGCAAATGCTCCGCCGTCCCCCGCACATTCTGATCACGACGCCGGAGTCGTTGTTCCTTCTGCTCACCGCGCGGAAGAGCCGGGAGCTCTTGCAGACGGTGCGCACCGTCATCGTGGACGAAATCCATGCGCTCGCGCCCAACAAACGCGGTGCGCATCTGGCCCTGTCGCTGGAACGGCTGGAGGCGCTGACGGCCGGAAAGCCGGTTCGCATCGGCCTTTCGGCGACGCAACGGCCGATCGAGACGGTCGCGCAGTTTCTTATCGGCGAGCGCCCGCTGCCGCAGATCATCGATATAGGGCACAAGCGAGAGATGGACCTGGCGGTCGAGGTGCCGAAGGATGAATTGAGCGCGGTGGCGACGAACGCGGTCTGGGCGGATATCTACGATCGCCTGGCTGAGCTCGTCCGCCGGCATCGCTCGACCTTGGTGTTCGTCAATACGAGACGGCTGGCTGAACGGGTGGCGCACTACCTGGAGGAGCGGTTGCACGACCTAGGGCCCGACGTGGTGGCCGCTCATCATGGGAGTCTTTCGCGCCACATTCGACTGGCCGCCGAGGAACATCTGAAGACCGGCAAGACGCGCGTGGTCGTGGCGACGGCCTCGCTTGAACTGGGCATCGATGTCGGGACGGTGGATTTGGTCTGCCAGGTCGGTTCGCCTCGCGCGATCGCCACCTGTCTGCAGCGGATCGGGCGCGCCGGCCACTGGATCAAGGCGATTCCCAAAGGCCGCCTCTTTGCGACGACGCGCGATGAGCTGATCGAATGCGCCGCGCTGATTCGCGCGATCCGCGCCGGGGTGCTGGACCGTATCGAAGTCCCTCCGGAGCCGCTCGATATTCTCGCGCAGCAGATCGTCGCGGCTGCAGCGACCCAACCCTGGGGAGAAGAGGAGATCTTCGCGCTGGTGCGCCGGGCGTTTCCCTATCGAACGTTGGAGCGGAGGACATTTGAAGCGGTTCTGAGGATGCTGGCCGACGGGATTTCGACGCACCGGGGTCGAGGCCAGGCGTATCTGTACCATGACCGAATCAACCGTCGCCTCAAGGGTCGGCGAGGCGCGCGGTTGGCTGCGATCACCTCGGGCGGGGCGATTCCTGATACAGCCAACTATGCGGTGGTGGCGGAGCCGGACGGGACGGTGGTCGGATCTGTCGATGAGGACTTCGCAGTGGAGAGCTTGGCCGGCGACATCATGCTGTTGGGTAATACATCCTGGCGCATCAAGGGTGTCGAGATGGGGAAGGTGCGGGTCGAAGATGCGCACGGCGCACCGCCGAACATTCCGTTTTGGCGGGGAGAAGCGCCGTCGCGCACGCCGGAACTGTCGGCGGAGGTGGCATCTCTTCGACAAGAGCTCGCTAGGCGACTTCATTCTTCAGCCGACTCGTCACTCGTCACCCGTCACTCGTCACTCGATTCGGATCAGACTCTACCCATCGCGCATCACGCATCACTCATTACTTGGCTCAAGCAGGAATGTGCATTAGACCAGCGCGGAGCCGAACAGGCGGTGGCCTACATCGCTTCGGGCATAGCGGTGCTGGGGACGGTTCCGACGCAAGAATGCATCGTGGCCGAACGATTTTTCGATGAGAGCGGCGGGATGCAGTTGATCATTCATGCTCCCTTCGGAGGCCGTATCAACAAAGCCTGGGGGCTCGCGCTCCGCAAGCGGTTCTGCGTGACCTTCGATTTCGAGTTGCAGGCGGCGGCGACGGATAACGGCATTGTGATCTCGCTGGGAGAGAAACACAGTTTTCCATTGGAGGCGGTGTTCCGATTTCTGCAGAGCCGGACCGTGCGAGAGGTGGTCACCGCCGCGGTGCTCCAATCGCCTATGTTCATCACGCGGTGGCGCTGGAACGCGTCACGTGCGTTGCTGTTGCTGCGTTTTGCGAACGGCAAGAAAGTGCCGCCGCCCATTCAGCGAATGCGCGCCGAGGATCTGCTGGCTGCCGTGTTTCCTGATGCTCTGGCCTGCCAGGACAACTTTCATGGCGACCGTACGCGCGTGATCCCCGATCACCCCTTGGTCCATGAAACCTTGCGCGATTGCTCGTCGGAGGCCATGGATGTGGATGGGCTGACGAGGGTGCTCGAGCAGATCGAGTCGGGGACCATCCGCTGCCACGCGGTGGAAACGCCGCTTCCTTCGACCTTCTCGCATGAGATCTTGAACGCCAATCCCTATGCGTTCCTGGATGACGCGCCGTTGGAAGAACGCCGCGCGCGGGCGGTCGAGATGCGGCGCACTTTGCCGACCGAACTGGCGGGCGAAGTCGGCGCGCTCGATCCGGAAGCGATCGAGGAAGTGCG
The DNA here is from genome assembly GCA_964655865.1 of uncultured Nitrospiraceae bacterium. Taxonomy (GTDB): domain Bacteria; phylum Nitrospirota; class Nitrospiria; order Nitrospirales; family Nitrospiraceae; genus JBBIJI01. Next base: position 2,079 of record CAZZPI010000027.1, on the reverse strand, counting down.
ACAGGAATCATGGCCGGTGGTCCGCGATCCGGATGAGCTGCACGACGCGTTGCTGACGTTGATCTGGGTTCCACGGGAGCAGGCACTGGCATGGGAGGTGTATATGCCGGCACTGACAGGATCCGGACGTGCGGCGGAGATCACCATCCCCCTCACCCCAGCCCTCTCCCAAACCCTCTCCCGGGGTGCCCATTGCTCCGTCCAATGCAATGGGCCATGGAGAGGGGAGGGTGAGGGGGCGCTATTGACCGCCTGGATAGCGACCGAGCGGTTTCCTACTGTGCGAGCGGTCTTGCCGGAAGCAACCATTCACCCCCCGGTCGAGACCAGCGAACAGCAACCGACACCGGAACGTATGGACGCGATCGTTGCCATTGTCCTGGGTTGGATGGAAAGCATCGGGCCGACGACGGCGGCGGAACTGGCCGCTCGACTTCATCTTTCTCCCGAATCCGTTCACGATACGCTGCTCCGCCTCGAAACCTCCGGTCAAGTCCTCCGCGGCCAGTTCCGACCATCCTCCCCAATTCCTCATTCACAATTCACAATTCATAATTCCGGCGCGGCGGGGTTTGCCGCGCCGGAGTGGTGTCACCGCCGGCTATTGGCCCGCATCCATCGGTTGACAGTCGGCCGGCTGCGGAAAGAAGTCGAGCCGGTAACGGCCGCCGACTTTATGCGGTTCCTGATGCAGTGGCAGCACGTGACCTCCGGTTCCCGCCGGCATGGCGAGGCCGGATTGCTGGAAGTGATCCGCCAACTCGCCGGCTACGAAGCGGCGGCCTCGTCGTGGGAACCGCATCTCTTGCGGGTCCGCATGGCGAAGTACGAGCCGGAGCTGCTGGACCATCTGTGCTTGAGCGGCACGGTGAGCTGGGGCCGTTTGTCCCCGCATCCACGCCTGGTCCAGAGCGATGAGCAGGAGCGAGCTCGTCGGATCGTGCCCACGAGCGTGGCGCCGGTCGGTCTGTTTCCGCGGGAAGATGGCGAGTGGTTGATGGCGGCGTTCGGCGAGCCGAGTCCGGAACCGCGGAGTGACGGTGCGTCCGGGCTCTCATCGGTCGGCGAACGTCTGCACCGGTATTTGACGGAACGAGGCGCTTGTTTCTTCACAGACCTGGTCAAAGGGACAGGGCATCTGCAGGCGGAGGTTGAAGAGGGCTTGTGGGAGTTAGTCGCGGCCGGTCTCGCGACGGCGGACGGCTTCGACAATCTGAGGGCTCTTATGGATCCGAAACGTCGGCGCGCGGAAGGCCGTGAACGGCTGCGGCGGCCGCGTCACGCCGCCGGTCGCTGGTCGCTACTGCGCCCCCTCACCCCAACCCTCTCCCCTGGAGGGAGAGGGCAGGGTGAGGGGACGAGCCCACAGCCCTCCGCTCCGATAACTCAGCACTCAGCACTCAGGACTCAGCACTCTGTCATCGAACGGGTGGCCCGCCTCCTGCTTCGCCGCTACGGCGTGGTGTTCCGCGATCTCCTCGCGCGTGAATCCCTGACGCTTCCCTGGCGCGATCTGTTGGTGCAGTACCGACGTCTGGAATTGAAAGGCGAGATTCGCGGCGGGCGATTCGTGTCCGGCTTCACCGGCGAGCAGTTTGCGTTACCGGAGGCGGTGGAAGCTCTCCGCGCCTTGCGTAAGCAAGGGGCGAGTCAATCGAGCCAGGAGGTCAGACTATCGGCCTGTGATCCGTTGAATCTCGCCGGCATCATCTTGCCTGGCCCGCGGGTTCCCGCGGTTCCGACGAACTTCATCGTTGTACGCGACGGTCTCGTCGTGCAACGAGTCGAAGCTCGCGAGACGATCACGCTCGAAGCTCGTGGCCGTGCCCGCCCGGCTTTCTGATTGCGGGCTCTTAGACCGGAATCGAGAGAACCGGACAGCGGGCTCCGTGAAGGACGCGTTCGGTCACGCTGCCGTGCAACGAGTCCGAAAGACTGTTATGTCCCTGCGTGGTCATGATGATGAGGTCCACGTCGAATTCCGCGCCGGAGGCTAAGATCCAATCGACCGGCGATCCCGAGCCGACCACGCTGCTGGAAGTCCAGCCGAGCCGCTTCGGGATCGGCGGCGTGGGACAG
>CAZZPI010000026.1:0-11594 GCA_964655865.1 uncultured Nitrospiraceae bacterium | reverse complement strand
GCGTTCGCACTTGGCGGCCTCTGATTTCGCGACTCGCACCGTCAATGGGGCTCCCGCATCCGCGCTGCGCTCCAACGAGACCTGCGAGACGATGAACAGCGTCGGCAGATCATTCGCCCCCTGTCTGAGAAAATCATAGGCGCCGGCATCGGCGTACAATCGCACATGCGCCTCAAGCGAAGAGCCGATCACCTTCTGCCTGCGCGCCTCCTCCAGCACACCCTGAACTTTCTCCCTATAGTCAAGGAGACGCTCCCAGCGTTGCGCAAGCTGCGCGTCGGTCCATGTGGGATCGGTTTCAGGGAAAGAGGCAAGATGAACGCTGAAGGCATCGCCTTCCGTTCGCGCCGCCTCCGGCAACATGCGCCAGATTTCGTCGGCGGTGAAGCTGAGGATCGGCGCCATCAGCTTGGTCAATACGACGAGGATGTCGTACAACGCGGTTTGCGAGCTGCGGCGGACCGGCGAATCCTTTCGAAAGGTATAGAGCCGGTCCTTGAGGATGTCCAGGTAGGTCGCACTGAGGTCTACCGAACAAAAGTTGTTGAGCGCGTGGAAAATCGTGTGGAACTCAAACTCTTCGTAAGCCCGCCGCACGCGCGGAATCAGTTCGCCCAGCCGCGAAAGGGCCCAGCGGTCCAACTCGGGCAACTGCTTGTAGGGCACTCGATGAAGGACGGGATCGAAGTCATACAGATTGCTCAACAGGAAACGGCACGTGTTTCGGATCTTCCGATAGGCCTCGATCAGATGGTTCAGAATTTCTTGGGAGATGCGGAGATCTTCTCGGTAATCCTGCGCGGCCACCCACAGACGGAGGATTTCCGCTCCGGATTGCCTGATGACATCCTGCGGAGCGACGACATTGCCCGCCGATTTGGACATCTTCTTTCCGGCCCCATCCACCACGAATCCATGCGTCAGCACCGCCTTGTAGGGCGCCCGGCGATCGGTGATCACTCCGGCCAGCAAGGCGCTGTGGAACCAGCCGCGGTGCTGATCCGACCCCTCGAGGTAGAGATCGGCCGGCCACCACTTGCGCGGCTTAAGCACCGCCGCGTAACTCACGCCGGACTCGAACCAGACATCGAGAATGTCGTTCTCCTTCTCGAACTCCGAGCTCCCGCACTTCTCACAGATCGTGCCCGGCGGCAGCAGCTCGCCGGCCATTTTAGCAAACCAGGTATCGGCTCCGCCTTTCTCGACGAGCGAGGCGACATGCTCGATGACGGTTGGATGCGCCAACACTGTTCGACACGCGGCGCAGGTGAACCCGGGAATCGGCGTTCCCCAGACTCGTTGACGAGACAGACACCAATCCGGCCTATTGGCAATCATGCCGTTGATGCGATCACGGCCGTAGGCCGGGATCCACCGGACCCGCTCGATCTCAGCCAGCGCTTCGTTCCGCAGCTGGTTGGTCTCCATCGAAACGAACCATTGCTCGGTGGCTCGGAAGATGACCGGTTGCTTGCACCGCCAGCAGTGCGGGTAGGTGTGATCGAGCGATCCCGCGCCGAGGAGTCGGCCGTTCTGCTGGAGCCGTACGATGATCTTGGGATTCGCGTTGAACACGTGCTGGCCGGCGAATTCCGGTATCGCGCCGGTAAAGCGGCCGGCGTCATCGACCGGAGCCAGCACTTCCAACCGTTCACCCGGCGAGGCCGTCGCGTTGTGGTCAAGAACGAGGAGATAGTCCTCCATCCCATGGCCGGGGGCGATGTGCACGCAGCCGGTCCCCTGTTCGAGCGTGACGAAGTCTCCCAAGAGGACGGGCGAGAGGCCCGTCGTCAGCGGACGCTGGGTTTCTAGTCCCTCGAACCCCTCGCTGCCCTTTCTCGTCCCCAGTATCCGGTAGCCATCGAGCTTACAGAGCTTGGCCACCGAGTCCGCTAATTTCTCGGCGATGATCAACACCTCGTCGCCGACCTGCACGAAGGCATACTCGATGTCTTTGTGGAGACACACCGCTTGGTTCGCCGGCAGAGTCCAGGGGGTGGTCGTCCAGATGACGATCGCTACGGTCTTGATCGAAGTCGGGAAGACGAACCCGGCAATCGACTTCCCCAGCACGGCGGGGGGGCTCACCAAAGGAAACCGTACGTAGATCGAAGGGGAGGTGTGGTCCTCGTATTCAACCTCGGCTTCGGCCAAGGCGGTCTGGTCCTGAGTGCACCAGAGCACGGGCTTCAGGCCCTTGTAGACTCCTCCCCGCTCCACGAACTTGCCGAACTCGCGAAGGATGGTCGCCTCATAGGCGGGCTCCATCGTGAGATAAGGATGCTCCCAGTCCCCGAGCACGCCGAGTCGCTTGAACTCATCGCGCTGAATCTTGAAATACTTCTCCGCATAATCCCGACAGAGCTTGCGGATCGCGGAGGCATCCAGGTGCTTTTTCTTCTCGCCGAGCTCCTTGAGGACTTGATGTTCGATCGGCAGGCCGTGGCAATCCCATCCGGGCATGTACGGGACATGGTAGCCGGCCATGGTCTTGGACTTGACGATGATGTCCTTCAGGATTTTGTTCAGGGCATGGCCGATATGGATGCGGCCGTTCGCGTAAGGAGGACCGTCGTGGAGCACATAGCGAGGCCGCCCGCTTCCGGCTGCTTGGATCCGCTCGTACAGCCGCTGCTGGTCCCACCAGGCGAGCAGTTCCGGCTCCCGCTGGGGTAGGTTCGCCTTCATCGGGAAATCGGTTCTCGGAAGATTCAGTGTGGCTTTGTAATCCATTGCCGGTAGCGGGCAGCGAGCAGCGAAGAGCTCTGCATTCTTGCCATCAGCTATTCGCCATCAGCTTCAGCTGAGTGCCATCATGCGGTCCAGAGCCACCTTCGCCCAGACTTTCTCGTCTGGTGGCACGACTATGCGATTGACCACATGCCCCTCAGCGAGATTCTCCATCGCCCAGCAGAGGTGAGGCGCATCGATGCGGAACATCGTCGCACATTGGCAGATGGTGGAAGAGAGGAAAAAAACTTTCTTGTCCGTGAGATCGCGTTTCAGGCGATTCACCAGATTCAACTCGGTTCCAACCGCCCAGGCGGTACCCGCCGACGCCGCCGTGACCGTCCTGATGATGTACTCAGTGGAGCCGACCAGGTCTGCCTTGTTCACCACATCTTCGTGGCATTCCGGATGGACGATGACCTTCCCGTCCGGGTATTGCTTGCGGAAGTAATCGACATGAGCCGGTTGAAACATCTGATGCACGCTACAGTGCCCTTTCCACAGGATGATCCTCGCGTGGCGGATCGCATCGAGCGTCTGACCGCCGTTCGGCTGGTAGGGATCCCAGACGATCATCCGATCGCGCGGAATTCCCATCTTGTTGGCCGTGTTGCGGCCAAGATGTTCATCGGGAAAGAAGAGGATCTTCTCCCGGCGCGCCCACGCCCATTCGATCACGGCTCTCGCGTTTGACGACGTGCAGGTCAGGCCGCCGTGCTCTCCGCAAAAGGCCTTGAGGACGGCCGCCGAGTTGACGTAGACGATCGGCATGACGGTCTTCTCGACCGGGAGAATCCGACCCAGGGCATCCCAGCACTGATCCACCTGCTCGATCGCCGCCATATCGGCCATCGAACAGCCGGCCGCCATGTCGGGAAGAATCACCGTCTGGTTCGATCGACTGAGGATGTCCGCGGTCTCCGCCATGAAGTGGACCCCGCAAAAGATAACATAGGGACGATCAGCCCGCTCGGCCGCGATTTTCGCAAGCAAGAGGGAGTCGCCTCGAAAATCAGCATGTTCGATCACTTCGTCCCGTTGATAATTGTGTCCCAGCACCATCACGCGCTCCCCGAGGGATTCTTTCGCTTCGACAGTGCGGCGGAACAGCTCCTCGGCAGAAGCCTGTTGGTAGTCGGTGATCGGTCTGGGTAACGTCGATATCGCGTTCATGGCGCTTCAACCGGATTAGTGAAACGTCATTGTACGATAGGCCCGCCATACAAGCAACGAAGCGCAAGTGAGCGGAAGCCCTATGATCGCGGGGGCCAAGTGGTTCCTAGTACGGATGGGCCGAATAGCCGATTGACAATGCTGAACGTGGACGATACGATTTCGTGCAATAGCTAGGGGAGCCGCACGGCTGAGAGTCCGCTTGATCGGACGACCCTCAGAACCTGACCTGGGTAATACCAGCGTAGGGAAGCCAGTCCAACGTCGGTATTGAGTCGTTCAGCCGCACCCCTCCCTTAACGGTGCGGCTTTTTTATTTGAAGAAATATCAGCTATAAGCGGCGGGCTTTCAGCAATCAGTTTTCTGAAACTTTGTCGGAGGCTGACGGCCGAGAGTTTCCCGAAGAAAGGACTCCTCCATGAGCGCCAACGATACAGTTACCGGCAATGGCAATAAGACTTCATCCGACGCCATCACCACGAGTCCTTTTCCAGCCTCTCGAAAGGTCTTTGTCATCGGCACCCGTTCGGAAGTGCGAGTGCCCATGCGGGAAATCAGCCTCACGCCCACGAAATCCATGAACGGAAATAAGCTGACTCCGAACGAATCGATCACGCTCTACGATACCTCCGGGCCTTATACGGATCCTTCCGTGACAATCGATCTGAAGAGGGGCCTCGCTCCCCTCCGACGCGAATGGATCCTCTCCCGGAAGGACGTCGAGCAACTTCCCGATATCACCTCGGAATACGGCCGACTGCGGGCCACGGATCCGAAGCTCGCCGAGCTGCGCTTCCAGCATATCCGGAAGCCGCTCCGCGCCAAGGCCGGGGCAACCGTGACCCAGCTTCACTATGCGCGCAAAGGCATCGTGACTCCGGAGATGGAATTCATCGCGATCCGAGAGAATCAATCACGAGAATTGCGGGGACAGGCACCGGCCGGGGGACTGTCCGGGGTGCCCATTGCTGGTCGTGGTGCAATGGGCCATGGGACTGTCCCCGTTCCGGGGCCGGAGCCAGTCCCCTGGATCACCCCGGAATTCGTGCGGGATGAAGTGGCCCGGGGACGGGCCATTATCCCTGCCAATATCAATCATCCGGAAAGCGAGCCGATGATCATCGGCCGCAACTTCCTCGTGAAGATCAACGCCAACATCGGCAATTCCGCCGTGGCCTCGTCGATCGAAGACGAAGTCGAAAAGATGATCTGGGCGATCCGCTGGGGCGCCGACACCGTCATGGACCTCTCGACCGGCAAGAACATCCATGAGACCCGAGAATGGATCATCCGGAACTCCCCGGTCCCGATCGGGACTGTGCCAATCTACCAGGCGCTCGAAAAGGTGGGCGGGAAGGCCGAGGAGCTGACGTGGGAGATCTACCGGGACACGTTGATCGAGCAGGCGGAGCAAGGGGTGGACTACTTCACCATCCATGCGGGCGTCCGACTGGCCTATGTGCCGCTGACGGCCAAGAGGCTGACCGGTATCGTCTCGCGAGGCGGCTCCATCCATGCGAAGTGGTGTCTCGCCCATCACCAAGAAAACTTCGCCTTCACTCATTTTGAAGAAATCTGCGAGATCATGAAGGCCTACGACGTGTCCTTCAGCCTGGGCGACGGCTTGCGGCCCGGCTCCATTGCCGACGCGAACGATGAGGCGCAGTTCGCCGAGCTGGAGACGCTGGGTGAGCTGACCAAGATCGCATGGAAGCATGACGTTCAGGTCATGATCGAGGGACCTGGTCATGTGCCGATGCACATGATCAAGGTCAACATGGAAAAGCAGCTCCAGGCCTGTCACGAGGCCCCGTTCTACACGCTCGGCCCTCTGACGACCGACATCGCGCCCGGGTACGATCACATCACCTCGGGGATCGGCGCGGCGCTGATCGGCTGGTACGGCTGCGCGATGCTCTGTTACGTGACGCCCAAAGAGCACCTCGGCCTGCCGGATCGGGAGGATGTTAAAGCGGGCGTCATCGCGTACAAGATCGCGGCGCATGCGGCGGACCTTGCGAAAGGTCATCCCGGCGCGCAGATCCGCGATAATGCTCTATCGAAGGCCCGCTTCGAGTTCCGCTGGGAGGATCAGTTCAACCTCTCATTGGACCCGGACACGGCCAGAAGGTTCCACGACGCCACGCTGCCGGACAACGCCGCCAAAGTGTCTCACTTCTGCTCGATGTGCGGGCCGCATTTTTGTTCCATGAAAATCACCCAGGATGTCCGCGAGTACGCGGCGCAGAAGCAGATCGACGAGCAGCAGGCGATCCAAATCGGCATGAAGGAAAAAGCGGAAGAGTTCAAAAAGACGGGATCAGAGATCTATCTCTGATTCCGAATGTTCAATGAGCAATGTTCAATTTTCAATGAAAACCGCGTCGGCCATAATTGACGAGTGGAAACCCAATGCCGTGAAGCCGAACGCCGTGTGCGAGAAAAGCTACGCCTTCGCTCTTCACATCATTCATCTGGCTCGCACACTCCGCAAGCAGGGCGAGTATGAACTGGCCACCCAACTGATTCGCTCCGGAACAAGTATTGGCGCAAACGCAGAAGAGGCGCAATCCGGCGTTAGTCGAGCCGACTTCGCCGCCAAGATTGGCGTTGCGGCAAAGGAAGCACGCGAAACGTACTATTGGCTTCGGTTGATTCGGGACGCACACGTGCTCCCACAGGATACGATTGCCCCGCGAATTCGAGAAATTAGCGAACTGCTTCGGCTTCTGACCGCCATTGTCAAAAGTGTCCAGACCCGATCCTCAAAATTGAACATTGAAAATTCATCATTGAAAATTAGGAAGGTTTCCCATGCCTAACAAGCCTAAACCAGCTCGCTTACGGGAAAGAGACATCACCCGGCACATCGCGCGGGAGTACTATAAAGAGTTCGACCAGCTCATCGAGAGCGACGTCATCATCGTCGGCGCGGGGCCGTCCGGCTTGATCTGCGCGCACGACCTGGCCAAGATGGGGTTCCGCACCCTGGTCGTCGAGCAAAGTCTCGCCTTGGGCGGCGGCTTTTGGTCCGGCGGCTACCTGATGAACAAGGCCACGATCTGCGAACCGGCCAACGAGATTCTTGAAGAGCTCGGGGTGCCCTGCAAGAAGATCAAGGATTGCGAGGGCATGTATATGGTCGATCCCCCCCATGCGACCGGCGCGCTCGTCGCCGCAGCTTACAAGGGCGGCGCCAAGATCATGAATCTGACTCGCGTGGTGGACTTGATTCTGCGTAATGACGGATTATTGGAGGGAGTCGTGGTCAACAACACCACGGCAGAGATGGCGGGACATGACGTGATCCACGTAGATCCGATCGCGCTCGAGAGCAAGATCGTCGTGGATGCGACCGGCCATGACGCCGTCGTCGTCGATCTGCTACACAAACGGGGTCTTTACAAGCCGGTTCCGGGGAACGGCGCCATGTGGGTGGCGCGATCGGAAGAGGAAGTGATGGAGCGGACCGGGGAGGTGTATCCGAACTGCTTCGTCGTCGGCCTCGCGGTGGCGGCCGTGTACGGCACCCCGCGCATGGGCCCGGCCTTTGGCTCCATGCTCTTGTCCGGACGTTACGGCGCGGAGTTGATCAGGAAGAAGCTGAAGCAGGAGTAGGTGGGATGGTCTCCGTGCTCGCGCACCCCGCACGTGGGTACGGGAGGGGAGTTGGTTTGGGCCCCACCCCGTGTCGAGCGCAGCTCGACCTACTGAAACCGTGCTCGGTGGACGCGCGCAGTTGAGACCATCCTACCTACTCCGCTGTGAACGAGGGCGAAAGAAAGAGAGATGGACGTTCAAGACTTCATGCTTCAAGGCGAAGGTCGCGAGGAAGATAAGCGCGAGGCCTGGAGCTTGTTCCAGAAAGCCTACGAACATCAAATGAAAGGCGATCTGGAGGAGGCCGTGAGCCTCTACAAGGAGTCGCTCGAGACCCATCCGACCGCCGAAGCTCACACGTTCCTAGGCTGGACCTACAGCTTCATGGGCCGGCTAGACGAGGCGATCGAAGAGTGCCATCGCGCGATCGCATGCGACCCTGATTTCGGCAACCCCTACAACGACATCGGGGCGTACCTGATCGAACTGGGGCGATTCGATGAAGCCATCCCCTGGTTCGAGAAGGCGATGAAGGCAAGACGATATGAGAGCCCGGCGTTTCCTCATCTGAACTTAGGCCGGGTGTACGAGCGGAAAGGACAGTGGACGGAAGCCATCGCGTCCTACAAGCGCGCCCTGGCGCTCAATCCGAATTACGCGCTTGCCAAGAAGTCGTTGGGACGGTTGATCAGCTCGCTGAACTGAAAAGCATTTGGTGATTTGGCGAATGACGATTTACTGATTTGCCGATCGATCGGATTTCTCACTCACCAAATCACCAGATCACCAAATCGTACTTCTATGCCGAAGACTATCCTTGTCGCCGTCAACGACATCTTCTTCTACACGAAGCTCCGCGACGCCCTTATCCCTCTCGCTTACCGGATTGAACGGGCCCGCACTCAGAAGGAAGTCGCACAGAAAGCCGCGGCACTGAGCCCCTCGGCGATGGTCCTCAACCTGAACGATCCGGCGATCGACGGGCTGAAGGCGCTGGAAACCGTACGGAAGGACGCCCTCTCGGCACAACTTCCCGTTTTGGCGTTCGCCAATCATGAGGAAGTGGACACTTGGCAACGCGCAAAGGCGCTCGGCGTGACGAAGATCGTCTCGCGGAATGAGTTTTCGGCACGAACCAGGGATCTGGTTGAGGAAGTCATCAGCCAACAGCTAACAGCGAGCAGTGAGCAGCTCAGAGGATCGAGCTGTTAGCTATTCGCTACTAGCCGTCGGCTTTTCTTGTAACATGAAACACTCTCGTCTTCACGATCACCACATCAAGCTCGGCGTGACGTTCGAGGAGATCGCCGGTTGGGAGATGCCGGCCCATTACGGCGATATGCCGGCGGAGCACGCCGCCGTCCGCCGGGCCGTGGGATTGTCGGATCTGTCCCATCGGGGGAAGATCAGAGTTACGGGAGAGGATCGGGTCAAATGGCTGCAGAGCGTCATCAGCAACGACATTCTCCCCCTGCAGCCAGGGCAAGGCCGCTACTCGAGTCTCCTCACGCACAAGGGCAAGATGCTCTCCTACTTCCGCGTCTTTCTTCAAGCGGACGCAGTGATGTTGGAGGATGTGGGGGAGATCGGCGATGCGACGTTTCAAGCTCTCCGGAAGTTCCTCCTCTACGGCACGAAAGCCAAAATGGAAAACTGCGGGGAGAGTTGGGGGCTCTTGCTGATCAGTGGCCCGAAGGCACCGGAAGTCATCTATTCAGCCTTTGGAGTCCAAGTCCGCAGCCTTGAGCCGCTTAACTTCCTTACCGTGAATATCCCCCTCTCCTATTCCTCTCCCCATCGGGGAGAGGGCGGGGGTGAGGGGCGCTGGCAGGCGCTTCTCATCAAAACGGAAGAGACCGCCGAGCAAGACTACGAGGTGCTCTTGCCGGTTGATGGGCTCGTCTCCGCTTGGGAACGGCTCATGGAAGCCGGCGCACCGCACGGCATCAAGCCGATCGGCAGCCAGGCCCGCGAAGCGTTGCGCATCGAGGCCGGCCTCCCGAAGGCCGGAGTGGACTTGAATGAAGAGATCGTCCCGCCGGAAGCGAACCTGGAAGGGAAAGCCTTCAGCCTCACCAAAGGCTGCTACCCTGGCCAGGAAGTCGTGGCGCGGATGGACACATACGGCAGCGTGCGCCGCCACCTGGTAGGACTGATTCTAAAGGAAAACGTGATTCCGCCCAAAGGCGCCAAGCTCTTCAGCGGAGAGCGAGAGGTCGGGTGGGTCAGCAGCGCGACACGATCGCCTCAGCTCGAATCCGTGATCGCGTTCGGCTTCCCCTTGCGTGACTTTACGACGCCCGATACGGTCTTAACGGTCGAGATAGAGGGAAACCGGCTTCCCGCCACCGTGCGCCCCCTGCCCTTCTACACACGCACCTAGCAGGGGATCGTGCCATCTTACTTTTCAGGATTTCGCGCCGCCGCCACGGCGCTCGCGAAGGTCAGGACGCTCTTGCGCTCGTCGTCGTCGAGGGCGAGGAGCAGGTGTGTCTCTTCCGCGTGCATCAGCCGCAGGCTCAGGAACGGCTCCTCACGGCGCTTCTCGCGGTTCTCCCACATCGCGTCGATCAACTGGACCTTGTCGAGCTGGCTCACCGAGACGACGTCATACCGAAAATACTGATCCCCGATGACCATGTCGAAGACGACGTTCCCTGCCGTCAGCAGCACGAGATTGAACCGTCCCTGTTCTTCGTACCCTTCGGGCAAGAACTTGTTGATATGGCAGAGCGCGACCTTGCGATCGCCGAGCGCGGCGCGAATCTTTTCCTTCAACGCCGGGTAATCGATCTGGAGGGCCTTCTCGTCCGGTCCCGTGGCCGCCACAGCCGCGTCCTTCGCCTTCTCGAAAATCTCATCCGCCGACATCAAACCTGCCATGCTGCTCGCTCCTTCGTTTGTTGTCTTACCTGAACAGTCCTCATGAGCCCTTGGCCCACACTGCAGGATGAAAACGCTCCTCACCCTCCCCTCTCCCCGTGGGGGAGAGGGGAGGGTGAGGAGGGCTCTTCTAAGTAGAGAGAGTTGTAACGGTAGCTGGCCTGCCGCGGTGATTGCAAGTGGATTCTGGGCTGTGTCGTCTATCGAGCAGGCACATGGTATGAAAAGCGCGTCTTGCCGCTGTCGTCGATCACCGTGACGTCAAAGGACGTCTTCGTCGCGTGCACCAGACCGAAGTTGAAGTAGCCGCCTTCGTTGATCAGATTCGTGGGCTTGAAGGTATCGATCGGCGGTGTGAGGCGGCCCTGAACCGCCGAGAGCGGACCCGCTACGAATTCCTGAAAATCCGGCACCCCATCACCGTCAGGATCATACACGTTGGCTTGGACATAATGGACATCCGCCGCCAGCCAGATGACGTTCTTGAGGCGGTTCGAGAGAATGGCATCCACGATCTTCTTCAATTCGTGATGAAACCCTGTCCCGTCCGCTCCGCCGGCCCATCCATCCGAGCCCGGCGCGGCGGGAGTCCCGGGCTTTGGGACCGAGAGGGGCACGGTCGTCGCGATGACTTTCCACGTCGCCCTAGACTGTTTGAGTCCGTCCAGCAACCAGGCGAGCTGTGCGGGGCCGAGCATGGTCTTGTCCGGACCATCCGGATCGCTGTTACGGCTACGATAGCTTCTGGTATCCAGGATGAATAGCTCGACGTCCGCCCCGTAACGCATGCTTCGATAGAGACGCTGCGGATCGTCCGCCGGCGAGGCAATGGGCCAATACTCCCGAAACGCCTGGCGCCCTGCCGGCATCTGATCATCAAACCGGCCTGCGAAATTGTTCCGCACTTCGTGGTCATCCCATACCACATACAGCGGGACCGAGGCCAGCAGGTTGCGGAGCGCCGACGAACCGCGTTGGTAACGATGCTTGGTCCGATATTCCTCCAGCGTCGTGGCGATAAAGTCGCTGCCCGGAGCGTTCGGCGGGGAAGGACAGGGATGGTCGCCATAGATCGTATCGCCCATCAGGAGGAAGAAGTCGGGCTGGTGCGCCAGGATGACGTTGAAGATGGGATAGCCCTCCTGTTCGTCCCGACAACTCCCCAACCCTCCGATATCCGCACTCCATACGAACGTTGCCGGGGCCG
>CAZZPI010000025.1:5759-11779 GCA_964655865.1 uncultured Nitrospiraceae bacterium | reverse complement strand
CCCATGAGGGAGGCACAAAGCCGTAATGGCTATTCAACATCCCGAGCACTTCGCGGCAGAATGCTGCGCGCTGGCGCATCGTCTTGCACTCGGAATGCAACCGACTCTGAGCCAAGGGCACAGGACAGTGTGTGATGACATGACGACGAGCGATCTTGATCCAGAGATCATAGTCCATACACATATCGAACTTCTCATCCAAAAACCCGGCATCTTCCAACACGCGACGCCTCAGGAAAGTCGCTGGTTGACAGATGTAACACACATCCACCAGATGATCTAGATCGAAAGGCTCCGTGGGGTAGCGAGCAATTTCACGACCACTCTCATCGATAAAAGCGGCCTCACCATATAACATTCCAGCTTCAGGGTGGCGCAGGAGAAACCTGACTGCCGTGGCGATCGCTCCTGGGAGGTAAACATCGTCAGAATTCAGCCACGCCAGAATCTCTCCTTTCGCTAGCCGTAAGCCTTTGTTAATTGCATTGGCTTGGCCCCGGTCTCTTTCAGACAACCAGAAGAACCGGTTCCCATAACTTTGAAGAATAGAAAGCGTGTCATCGGTCGAACCACCGTCGATGACGATATATTCTAGGTTCGGATAGTCCTGTGACAACACGCTTTCGATCGTGTCACGGATAAATCGCCCTTGGTTGTAAGAGGGAGTGACAACAGACACAAGAGGAAATGACGACATGTTGTCAAGGCCTAACGATCGCCTGGGGCCAACAACGGCGTATAGCAGCAAATTCATCGAACAACTTGAAGACCCCTTCAACGAAGTGCTCGGCGGTCCATCGCCATGCGCGCGCCAGACCCCGTTCTCGCAACGCATTCTGAAGCGGTTGGTCGTTAGCCAAGCGAGCGATAGTGTCGCCTATGTGCACAGGATCGCATGGATTGAACAACAAAGCGGCTTCGCCGAGCTGCTCCCGAGCTCCGGGGAGATCAGCCGCGGCAACGGGGCAACCGAGAGCGAAAGCTTCGAGCGGCGGTAGATTTTCCGGTCCGCCCATGCTGGGGTAGACCAACATCAACGCACCTCGGTACAAACCGATCAAATCCTGCGGCTCGACAAAGCCAAGGAAGATGACCTGTTCCCTTAACCCACAGGCTTCCACTACCCTGCGAACATGCGACTCATTGCTCTTGTCCGAGCCCACCAGAACCAGCGTCGGCTTTTTGCCTTCGCGATCGCGCAAGTATTGGAGCGCATGAAGCAAGTTGACATGGTTCTTGTGCGGCCAAAATTGGGCCGGATAGAACAGATAGGAATTCGGAAGGCTGAATTTGAGCCGCACGGCGTCAGCCGTCAGACCATGCCCCTCAAGCGCAAAACGTGGCGTCGGATGCGGGAGAACACGAATCCGAGCGCTCGGCACTTGATAGAAGGTCCGAACCTCCTCATGGCCTGCTTCTGTGCCGACGATTACGTAAGACGCCCGCCGAAGAAAGTTACGATAACGGAGCTCTCGTGCGTCCCATAAGCCACTACCACTCACTTCGGGAAACCACGGCAAAGTACGGTGCTGAAGATCCCACACGGTCGCGAAGTAAGGGACGTCCGTAGGTTCGTACGCTCCGCCGGAAACATACCAGAGGCAATCAAGACGAGCATCAGCTGCAACACGGGCAATTCTCCCAGGAGTTCGAAGAAGTCTCTTCAGAATCGGAGAGCTGCGATTGACCTCCTCGACAACTCGATCCTTGAGACCGGCAGGAGCCAAACCGATCCCTTGTACGTTAGATGGCGGGACTAAGGATGCAAGATGCGCGGGGAAGTTAGGGTGATCGCCCAGCACAATAAACTCGTCGCTGCGCTTATGAGCGGCCTTGACGAACGCACGAAACACATCATCCTGAAAGGTGTGCCCGCCCCCGACATCAGGGCTGAACCCGGTGAGGTATAGACCGATGCGCATGAGATCTATGCTGGTCGATTCGTTCGGCTGAGTCGCTTGATCGTCTCGGCGATGTGACGGATGCTCGCGTCAGTCAAGGTGTAAGTCGAAGGAAGGTACAAGCCCGTTTTCCAAATCCGATCGGCCACAGGGCACGGTGCGTGGTTGAAGCCGGGTATAGCACGGAGACATGGCTGTTGGTTCATAGGGCAGAAAAAAGTTCGCGTATCGATCTCATGCGCCTTGAGAGCATTCGCCAATTCGTCTCTCGTCATGCCGAACTCGGGGGTCACCTCCACCGCATACATCCAGTAGATGTTGAACGCCCACTCCCGTTCCACGGGGAGATGCAAGCCGGGAACACCATTGAGATTGGCATTGTAAACGGATGCGACCCGACGTTTTTCCTCGATGATTCGGTCGATCCGCCGGAGTTGCGCAAGCCCCATCGCCGCTTGATAGCCGGTCATGCGGAAGTTATAACCCGCAACGTCATGGCGAAAGCGAGGAGTTGTAAACCCGAGGTTGCGCAAGAGACGCAACTTTTCGGCGAGCGTCTCGTTATTCGTCACGACCATCCCGCCTTCTCCTGTCGTGATCACCTTATTGGCATAAAAGCTAAAGCATCCCATGTCACCGAAGCTCCCGGTCTTCCGGCCACGGCAGGTCGCTCCATGCGATTCCGCGCAATCTTCTATCACCGTGAAGTTGTGCAGTTTCGCGAGCGAGACTAGTCGATCCATGTCAACCGGATGCCCGAAGAGATGGACGGGAATAATCGCGCGAGTCTTCGGTGTAATCAGCTTTTCGATCAGATCCAGATTCAGGTTCCACGTCCCCTCCTCAGAATCCACCGGGACCGGCAAGGCCTGATTGTGCACGACCGCCAGGGCCGTGGCGATGTTGGTGCTGGAACTGACCAGTACTTCGTCGCCTGGCCGAACATTGGCTGCGGCGACCGCCATTTGCAATGCCGTCGTCCCGCTCGTAACAGCCACTCCATATCGGCAACCGCAGTAGCGAGCGAACTCATTTTCGAAGGTTTCCAGAAATCGGCCAAAGGTCCCCGACAGCTCTCCGTTCCGGAGTGCCGCGACGACGTTACTAATTTCTTCCTCGCCGATGACAGGTTCGAAGACCGGGATCATTTCTTGACGTTCACATTCACCTTATCGAAAGCATCGCCCTTGAACGGACCTTGCTTGACACTGATGCACTGCATGTCTTCAATCACACGAATGGCATGCACACCATGGATGAGCACGATCGCGTCTCCGGGATTAAGGATCACCTCGCGTAGCTGTCGACCATCATCATCATAAAGCTGTACCGCGACCACGCCCCGTTGTACGACGAACATTTGTTGGAGGTCCGTGATTGTTCGAGAGAAAGGCTGATGATAGTGGGGCGGCTCCTGATAGCCCGCTTCATGAGCCAGAAGTCCGAATTGGAATGAGGATTCCGGGGGCGAAAAAAATGTGGTCTTTGTCACTCGTGTGTCCGCCCAGATAATTTCCGCATACCGCACGCCGTTATGTTCGATAACTTCGATACTCATACGGCCATCCTGGACTTGCAGACTACCGTGCCGCGTCAGCTCGCCGTTGCCACGCCGGCCGGAACAGGACCGATCTCGCGAACGACTCGTGCGGGGTTCCCTACAACCACGGTCCGTGGCGGCACATCGTGCGTCACGACGCTGCCCATTCCGACGACCGCCCCTTCCCCGATCGTCACGCCTTTGAGAATAATCGAGCGCGCCCCGATCCAGGCACCGCGCTGGATGACCACAGGCGCCATCGGGCTGTGGGACCAGTCGTGTCTCCGCTCAGCCATCCAAGTCTGCAGATCGTTTGTGCGGAGCTCGGGGTACACGCTATGGTTGTCGGAATCGGCGATGATGCATTGGTAACTGATCATGACGTCATCTTCAATCCGGACAGAGAGCGCGCAATCAATCACACTGCCCCCGCCGACCAACACGTGATCGCCGATCGCCAGCCGACTTTCGTCTCGCTCAACCACCAAGTGGCCTTGAATCAGACAACCTTTCCCCACGCTGATCCGTGCCCCGGCCGCACGTCGATCAACGAACCCGGGTAACCGAGTTCCTTCGCCGCAGCGGTCCACTCCCGCTCGGTTCTTGCGCTCCACCAACAGTGTCTTCAAGCGTTGAAGGACCATCATCATGGTCGGCTCTCCCCGATTTTACGTGCCGGATTCCCGCCAACCACCGAGTAGGGCGGCACGTCGTGCAGCACGACGGAACAGGCGCCGACCACGGCACCTCGACCGATCGTCACCCCTTTGAGCACGGCGGCGTTGAACCCGATCCAGACGTCATCCTCGATGACGACCGGCTTCGTCTTGACCGGCTCCTGCTCGAGATGCCGGCCAAGGGTTCTAAGCTCTCGGTACCGCGCATGCCGCTCTTGAGCCGACAGCGAGTGAGTATTGTTGTCGAAAATCTGCACACCATGCGAGATGAACACGCGATGCCCGATCGCGACCTCTGACATCGACCAAATCTTGCTGCCCGGTCCGATGTAACACCAATCACCCACCGAAATGCGACCGTTCGGCGGGATCACCAACAATTCGCCCATCACCAAGCTGCGTTCGCCCACGGAAATAGCGCCGGACCTCAGCGGATTGATCACCGTCGCTTCCGCCGTGAATTCCGCCGATGGATGAGTGGAACAGGCCCAGCGCCTCCGCAGGCACCGGATGCGCCGGCGCCACTGCTCAGGCACATTCAGCAGATACCCCAGCGCTCGGACCAGCAACCTGGACGGGTTACTTGCGGCAGACAAACCACTTCCCGATGGAGATGTCATCACTCCATTTTGAGGGCAGCACCAAGACTTCACTGAAACCTTTACGCAGGCGCTGTTCCCACCAGTTGACTGAGCTATTATGGAAGCTCTGAAAGGTCTTAAGCCATCCTTCGTCTCTTCCTGAGCGTGAGGTCGGCATCATATGAAAAGATGCCACGCGAGTGACTCTGGCGGCTTCCTGCACGCATTGCTCGATGCCTGCTTCAGTAAAATGCTCCAGGGAACCGATGGAGTACGAGTAATCGAACTCCCGGTCGGTGTACGGCATCTTTGTGGCATCGGCCACGCGTACTCGCTCTCGCGGCACGCCACGGTCAACCGCTTTCTGTATGAGCATGTCGGAGATATCGAACCCGTGAAGGTCGAGCCAGGTCATCGGTGCAAGCACCGCCATGGTCTTACCGGTCCCACAAGCGATATCGAGTACGCGCCCTCCGCAGTTCACAAGCAAAAATTGGATTTCATCCCAGACGTTGCCCTCTCCCCAGGTTTCCAAGACCTGGGCCATGGCCGGATCCCAATACACCGCAAGATCCTGAACCCTGCCGTTCCCAAAGGCGCGCTTGCGGGCCGACACCGAAGTCTTGAGCCGTTGCAGCGCACGCCAGGCGATCGGCGGGCAAAGCTCCCGTATCACAGACTTCACGCGACCAGCCTCCTAATCAGACGAGTGAACAATCCAGGACGTAAAGCCCTCAAGTCTGTGGCGATTCTTGCCAATACCGCCTCATCGATCTCCAATCGATTGGGAAACCGTAGCGGTGTGATCTCCGTCTCGGCGAGCATCCCTTGGTGCAATGCGGCGTTGCCGCCGTGCCTGCCGGAACCATCGACGCCTGTGTTGCACACCATGCTTTGAGATGGATATAAGACCAGCCCGTTCAGGAGAAACACGTTCAAGTACCAGCGAATCCCCCAGGAATCGATCTTGCCGGCCGCCTGAGCCTCAAGCATGTCGAAATAGTCGTATGCGCCGCCCAAGTCGAACCGATGTCGGAGCTTCCGGTCACGTTTTAGCACCTCATAACCAGTCATAGCGGGATCATACTTGTTCCAGGCACGTTTCCACGTGGACCAACCCCAACAACTGATCGTCGGCAGAAACAGCGAATCTCCAGGACCGCCGAATTCCCCTGGATACATATAGCCGGACACCTGCATCACCCGCTCTTCCTCAGCATAGCGATCCAGCGCGCGGTTCATGAATTCCAAGAATCCTGGACCGATCAGGAGGTCGTCTTCCAGCACGATCAGGCGGCCGTGTTCCTCACAGAGACTTCTA
>CAZZPI010000025.1:0-5749 GCA_964655865.1 uncultured Nitrospiraceae bacterium | reverse complement strand
CTGTCGAACGCAACATCCGCAACATGATCTGACCACGGACTCGGACAGCCCGAGATTGCGGTCGCGCTCCACGACGGCCACAGACGCAAACCCTTCGATAGTATGCGCGTACGCGCGCACTTTGCCGATAGCCTCGGCGTCTTGCGGGCGCTTTGGGCCGTCGCTGAACACCCACAGTCGACTTTTCTCCGCCAACCGCGCGCCGCGAAGAGCCTCCACGGCGCGCTGAAGATGAGTCGGTCGGTTATACGCAAACAGGGCGATCGGTGCCAGTGCCATGATGTCCTTGCGCTTACATCATGTGGTTCGATGGTCTGTTCATGGTGAAGTTGGTCGCGTTTCGACTTTCCGAAACAGCCCTACCCACCCATCCGCCTGACCGATGAGGCCGGCGGATACCCGAAAGACGATCGCGCTGCAGAACTCAAGCAGTTGCAATAGCCGAGTCGTGGGAGAATGCACATACTTGGCGCGCCGGTGGGAGAAACGCCAGTAACCACGCCTGATCCAAATATCCTCCAACCGCAGCTTGTTGCGCGCGTAATACTGCACCTGGGCCTGCCCCTCGCCGAACACCATGAGGAAGCCGAGAGGATTATAGGGCCTCACATGATCGAAGTCATCGTAAAAGAAACGCGTCAGGATGGGCGTGGCAATGACCAGCGCTCCCCCCACCTTTAGCCGATCCAAGTAGCCGTCCATGAACGGCACCAAGGCGCTTGGGGCAAAGTGCTCGATCACGTGGGACATCAAGATGATGTCATAGACCTCCCTGGTACCTCCCCATTCATCCACGGTCACGCAACGCAACCCGGCCTCTCGATTGGCACGCACCAACTCGGGATTCGCATCGACTCCGGTCACATCGAATCCCGACCTACTCAGCATGCGCAAGTATCGTCCATAGCCGCAGCCCACATCGAGTACCTGGCATTGCTTTGCCGGTCCGGCGCAGCCCCGCACGATGAACTCCACAATCGTTCGCAGTTCATGATCAAACGTCACTGCCGAACGATAGAGCCGTTTTGCCAGAAGCGCCGCCGTCACATCAACCCTCGCTGCCGTGATCGCCTTTAGACCGGTATCCGGATAGCAAGGCGAGCGTTATTACGCGAATGGTCTCCCAGGACAGCGCCTCTTATTTTGGTGAGATCAATGTCTGCCTGCACCAACACCTGGACGGGGCTACGAACTCGGAACAGCCTCAGCAGGTTCTCCGACTTCACAATATCTGTCCTGGTTAGGGGCGTGCAGTCGCCGTAATTGCAGATTTGGTCGATGATGATAATGCCGCCTGGTCGAGTCACGCGCAGCAACTCGGCTACCAATTGTCTAACGTCGTAAGACTTATCGACGGTGTTCTTGATGAAAACCATCTGGAAGTGTTTGTCCGGGAAGGGCATCTGGTGCATATCACCGACCTTTACCAAGTTCTCGTTCTTGGAGAACAGATCCAATCCTATATGCATTTTCAGCCCAACAACTTGTCTAAAAAAATCAATTTCCGTCACCCAGCGCGGCCCGATCGACAGGGAGGGTAGGTCGGAAGTGAGTAACCGCCGGAGCTTCCACCACTCTATCCACAGCTCCCAGTAGGAGCGCCGTAACACCTTCTCCAGCAAACTTGGCGGCACAGTCGTGACGCCCTGGAGATACTTCCGGAGGGAGACCGCTCCTCCCTGCCATTGGGTGGCGTGAGGCTCAGACGAGGCGTTGTATTGTCCCATTCCGAGATCTTTCTGCAACGTCAACACGGCCTGGATGTTTTCTTTCGCGGTGCTCAATGTCCAACGGGAGAACGCTTTCTCCATTTGCTCCATAATAGGAGATGGTGCGCGCGGAACATACTCCGCTTTATTTACGCCGGCCCGCTCCAGTAAGGCTGGTAATACCGCGATGTCCCATTCCTCCCGACGGCCTGGAAGCAATAATTGGAAAAGCCGGTCCAACGCGGGTAGCCGGGACGCATCGGACGCGCTCCTCACTCCGAAGTTCTCACACAAGATGTCAGGAAGTTGGTCCACAAGACTTCGGTCGAAGGTGAGCACGCAGTCTCCGATCGGAAGCAGCACATCAACACACTTCTTGATCTCGGTGAGTTCCACACTCATATCACGCTCGCCCTTTCGGAACGGAGGACACTCTGCCTCACCTCGCATGGATCGGCGGAACCCATGCTTACCGCCTCACACACGCACATCAACTTTCGCCATGGCTCGAAAACGATCGCATCGGGAGAGCAACTCCTTGTAGGACCCCTGGTCCAGGAGACGACCACCGTCGAGAAGAAAGATGTGGTCGCAATCTTCCACGGTTGCAAATCTATGAGCGATGAGGATGATGGTTTTTCTGTGCGTCAACTCTCGAATGGCGTCGATGATGACATCCTCCGTCATCCCATCCAAGGCACTGGTGGCTTCATCCATGACGAGTATAGAGGGATCATGATATAAGGCTCTGGCAATCCCTATCCGCTGACGCTGACCGCCGCTCAGCCGCACGCCACGCTCGCCGATTGGCGTATCGTAGCTCTGCGGAAGCTGGCTCGTGACGAACTCGTGTATGTTGGCGATGCGCGCCGCCTCCTCAACTCGAGACCGGCTGACTTCCGAATCTGGCACCCCGAACGCGATATTTCGAGCCACCGTATCATCACTCAAAAAGATCTGTTGCGGCACATATCCGAGGTTCTGCTGCCAGGCTTGCAGATTCTCCTTGGTGATCGGCTGACTGTCGACCAGGACTGTCCCCTGGGACGGCTGAAGTAAACCTAATAAGATATCCGCCAGCGTTGTTTTGCCGGACCCTGTCTCGCCGACCAAGCCCACCGTCGTGTTCTTGGCGACCGAAAGGCTGACATTATTGATGATCGGGCTTTCTCGCCCCTCATAGCGATACGTGATGTGTTCGAGCCTGATCTCGTGGCGGAACGGCATCGGAGACGGCGCAACTTCCTTAAACGATGGTGCAGAGGCGTCCATGGAGTTCTGAAGCTCCGTCAGTTCGCGCGAAACTACTTCCAAAGAAGGAAGGTTGAACCGAATATGAGTCAAACTGGAAAACACCTGTTGGAAAGCGGGCAACAGGCGATAGGCTCCAAACGCGCAGAGGGCCAAAATTGGCAATATGTCAGAAACCTCGCGCTTGACCGCCAAAAGATACAAGAGCAAGATTACAACGGCCCCAAACGCTATGGCTTCCAACGCATACCGAGGAGCCATAGCCGTGAACTCGGTGACGCTCTGGTTGACGGCGTACTCGCGAGACGCAGTGATAATGCGGTCGAAATACTTTCCTTCACGCGCGAGCAACCGAAGGTCTTTGAGACCGGCGAACACTTCCGTCGTGAGTCTGTACCGTTCGCGGTTCGCTTCCTGGCTCCGCGATCCCAATCGCGAAACGCGATTGCGCACGAATGAGAATAAGGCCAGATATGCCCCTCCGATCACGATCCCGAGCCCGATAGCCAACCAAGGCTGCACCAATATGACGAAAACCATCACGCAAGCCGCAACCACGCACCGTGCCGCTGCGAACATACCCGGAACAAGGACGCCGTTGACGACGCCGGTGACCTCACCCATAACATTAAGCATCAGCGTTGAGCTGTTCCTCGTCAAAAAAAAGGCGTATGGTCGGCTCAGGTATCCTCGTAGCATCCGCTCCGATAATGCGTGGCCGAGCAAATACGAGAACCGAAGATTCGCGCGTGTCACCAATAGTGTGAAGAAATTCGTCACTGTGATCGTAATGAGCGCGACCACGCCGAGGAAAAACAAGAATTGGCTCGGACTGGCGAAACCAAGATTTTGATACAAGCCATGCAGCAGTCGAGTCGATTGAATAGCGCCTGGATTGGCAAGAACAGCCATGAACGGCAGAATCGATGAGATGCCGATGACATCGATCAGTCCCATAAGACTGATCGCGCCGAGCAACAGATACAGCCGATGTCGCTCGCCGGTATTCAGCAGGGAGAGGAACCGCTTGATGTGGATCCACATATCTTGCCTGGCAGCTGCCGCTATCGCTCCCCTATCCAGTTTTCGTATATGGCCGGATGCGTCCGCACGAATTGCTCCACCTCAGGGCTGTAAAAACTCCTGATACGGCTCACGCCATGGGGTGACGTTGCCCCGAACAAACTATTCGAGAACTCGAATTCCAGCATTAATCTGTGGCCCGCGACGACCGGCCTCCCCTTGTGAAGCCCTCGAGTATCCTCGGCAATGATCGTCCCCCGAGGACCGGTAAACTCAATGAGTCGTTCGTTAGGATAAGCCGCGTGGATCTCATCGTCTGGAATACGAACGTAGCCTCGATCCAGAAAGGTGTTGGGAATCCCTCCTGTTTTATGGCTCCCCGCGACAAAACAGTGCGGGCCGTTGTCCGGCCCCACATCGGTCAAATAGACGAAAAATTTGATCCACCGAATACGATCCATATCGAAATGATACAGCTGAGCGGCATTGGAATCCGGACCGCTAATATAGGCTGTGCTCCACCAAAGATTGACTTCATCGAGCACCGGTCGAGAACCGATATACGCTTGAGCCACAGCCAACAGTGAGACATCCGTGATTAAAGACTGAATGACAGGGTGGTTCACCAATACGTTTTGTTCAAACTGATAAATGATGCCTCTCGGGGAAGAAGGGTCGTAAACAGCTCTACAATCACCGAACGCGCGACCCTGTTCTCGGTCCATCGGCCGAACAATGGCTTCCTGAGACAACGCAAAAGCCTCAAGACGATCGCAAAGCTCGGACGGCATCGGTTGCTTAAACACGTGATACCCGCTTTCCTTGAGGTCGGCGGCGATCTCGCTCACATCCGCTCGTGACAGTGAGCCCAAGATACCTTCCACCCGCTCCCAATCATAGGGCCGCTGCGTCAGGGCCACTGCTCGTGAAATGAGGTCGTTGGAACGGCCCTGCGTCAGGCAAAAGAGTTTGACCAGGCTTTGGTAGGCATACGCAGGCGTTGATCTGCGGCGAGCAAAGTGCCATGCCCCAACAACCAGCCGAAGCGATGCCAAGATACCCCAGATCAGCTTCTTTCCCTCCGTGATCATCGTCCCACCTCTTGCATGCCTGGCGATGCCCTCTCAAACCGCCGGTATCTTGTCAGCGACAGAAACCCGGTTGAGATTGCAGGCTCGAACATTATCCACGTGCTGCAACCAGAGCTCGACGTTGACCAACTTCCAGAAGAACATCATATGATTTTCACGCGAGGTGCCGGACTGCACGATCTCCACATGCTCGTCCAGAAGCCGTTGCATTTCCTTCACGTCGTACAGGCCACGCTCGCAGAACCGTTGCGACCCGATCAAGTCCTGCAGTTGGGTAGGCGCGTCGCGCGAGAACCAAAGGTAGGCCGGCCTATTCCATCCCGTTTTCTTGACGCGTGTTCTTGTTTCTTCCGGGAACACCCCTTTCATAGCCTCACGGAGGAGAGGTTTCGTGATGCCCTCACGGATCTTCATACTGCCAGGTACCCGAAACATGAACCCGATCAGCCGATAATCGAAAAAGGGGTCGGCGTGGTCCAGATCAAACGCAAGGCAGTTCCGGTCTTCCTCCCGCAGGAAACAGGGCGCAGTCTCACGGAAGATATCCTGATAGGTACGGTTCTTGAGCCACGACCTGAAGGGATGATCGAGCACCGGAAGGAACGACCGCAGATTGTAGTAGAACCTATCTCAAAATTGGTTATGGATGAGGAAACCGCTTCACCGGGTGGACAT
>CAZZPI010000024.1:0-11835 GCA_964655865.1 uncultured Nitrospiraceae bacterium | reverse complement strand
AAAGATTCCCGCTTTGATTTCTCGCGTCAACGGCTGATATCCATGTATCTCGATCAGTTGGTCGGGAATCTGAAACCGCCGGAACGCCTCGATCTGCCATTGCGGCGTCCCGTACCAAATAGAATCCGTGCCCCACAGAACATGGTCATGCCCGAACGCCTGGATAACCTGACCCAACAAATGGGCGCAGATCTCGGGGTGCGTGATTGCCAACTGGCCGAAGGTCGAGCCCAGTTCCATGTAGATGTTCGTCAGACCAGCCTCCGCCTTCTTCATCCGGCAGAATTCCGTGACCCAAGGGATCTCACCAGTTTTCGCAAAGACTTCTCCGAGGCCTGCCGTCCCGCGGAAGCCGGAATGGTACACAAGAAAGTTGAGATCGGGGAAATCCTTGGCGGCCTTGATCAAATCGCGTGGGCGGTTGTACTCCGGCACGGGTCCCAGGGGAAACCCTTTGTGCACACAGACCTGCCGGACCTTCAGCTTCCGAGCCTGTTCCAGCATGGGATAGGCGATCTTCTCGTCGTCCATCCACCAGCCGTGATCGAATCCTTTCGGGCAAGAACCGGTGTAGCACTTCCATGCATCCACGTTCAGCGTCTCGGCTTGCATGGCCATGAAGTCCAGGTCGGCCTGGCCGAGCTGGGGGGTGGCCAGGCCGTGCGCAAGCATGCGCTGGGAGCCGGCCACGCGATTGATCTCGTCGCGAATGTGGGCCATTTCTTTAGGCGGCACGACGGCTTCCTGCGGGTAAGGGCCCGGAGGCGTGCTGATGAGCCCGACGGAGGTTTCGCTGTCGAGAAAGACCTCTTTGATGAAGTTCTCCCACGAGAGGTCGTCGATCGTGCCACGGTCGGCGGCCAATTGTGGATTGAGCCCGGCCTCACGAATGTGACGACGAAGGGCGAGTAGCCCTTCTTTACTAACCGCCCCCTTCCGTTTGCCTTCGGCATTCGTGGGATCGTACTGCGAGCCCACGTAGTGCGTTTGGACGTCGAAGATGAAGTATGGTTCGCCCCGCCGCTCGGCGAACGCGGCGGCCTCGACCGCCTCTATGTCGAGCACGTCGAAGAACTTGCCGAGCACCTGATTCATCGCCAACAGAGCCGCAGCCAGCCCGCCGGTGGTCCGCAAGAAGTCACGCCGCGACAGGCCGACCCGTCGTCCCGCCTCCCGCCCAAGCTCGCCGATGAGCCGCTCGACCCGCTTCTGGGCGGTCGTCTGCGGAGGCGGAATGAATTCCTCATTCGACACGACGCAGGTGGGAATGGAAGAACACGAGGTGAGGCCTTGCCGCATTCCCGGCAGAGGTACAAACCCGAACCGTCGATCCATCGTAAGATCCATGTGGGAGCTTGCCCGACATTACCCATTCTGCTGGAAGGAACGGTAATATCGGACAGGCTCTTGGGCGATGCGATTGTGTGGGAACGCCCCACCCCTGTCAAGCAAGCCCGACCCACCATCGCCCCCTACGTAGTCGGTCCCTCCTTGACGCCGAGAACTTTTGGAGTCATGTTTACTCGTACGTACGGGAGGTGGCGTTGGTTCGGGCCCCCTCCCGCGTCGAGAGCAGCTCGAGTTAAATTTTATTGTTGTTGATGGAGGGCTTACCAAGAAACCGGGGTAAGCTGTCGGGTCCGCTACAAATCCTCTCCACGCAAGACACCCATCGTATGCCTTCTTGGACGCAGTCCGAGAAGGCTTTTTTGTTTTCATGAAAGGAGGTTTGTCATGAAGACCTCGTTCGCCTTCTTGAGCATCGTGATCGTAGTTGGTGTCCTCGTCTCCGTTGCGCTGGCTAACCCAGCCATGCTGCCGAAGCATCCGGGGTATCCCATGAGCAAAGCCGTGGATCCGGTCACTGGCCAATCTCTGGCGAATGATCCAGGGGAAACCAACGTCTTTGGTGAAAAAGCCATGTCATCGGCGGCCGTCTTTGACGATGCCCACGCGACGCAGAACCTGACCAACCCAGAGGATCGCCGGATTCTGGAAAAGCCCGGCGCGGGACTTCTTCCAAAAGTCCAAGGTCCGGACATCAAGATTGAACCGCCGGTGAAGGAAGCGACGAAGGCCTTAGCCGCACCGTGACCTCCGGTGCTCGCTTCGATCGAAGGTCTCTGTGCTACGCACTGAGCGGCGAGGGCGATACATTGAATTCCGGTCGATCCTGGCCGAAGAATTATCGTCGCAGGTCCCGCGGACATTTCTTGTGTGCCTCGTGCCTGCGCGACAACGAGCGATGCCCTAGGCCGTGAAAATGCGTGAAGCAAACGGCGGGGATATTACAGCGCTCTGGCTTGATTGACCGTTTTGCCTCGTAGAGCTGAGCCCGGAGGGATCGCGACGACCACGTCGCGGGCCGGATCCGCGCCGTCGTCCTTTCTGTTGACTCCGACACTGTATAAGGCGCGTTCCCGTCGATTGATCAACATCGGCAAGCCGGTAAAGGGATCGTAGAACGACTGCCCGGCCTGCGCGACCCGAGCGGCCAGGTCGCCGCTCTCCGTATCCTTTCGAATCCACGCCTGGAGACTCACCAGCCTCAACCGCGCCTCCATCTCGAAGACCCGGTTACTGTAGGGGTCCCACGCGGGGAGTGGTTTCACGCCCAACAAGTGCTCGATGGGATTGGCCAGGTAATCCGTCCAGCGCTCGGCCGGTGTTCTCACAAAGGTCGAAAGCTTCGGTAAACTCTGTCGCGGAAGCTCTGAGGCGATCTTCGCTGCCGCCTCGTAATAGTCGGCGTATGCGTTGAGCCGCCGCTGTTTGGGCAACGGCATCGCGGAGACCACTGAGACGTACCAGGGTCGCTCGCCTTGCGTGTCTGATCGGATGGCGGCATGGACTGACCGGGCGGCCGCCACGAACTCGCTTTGCATCGGCCAGCGCAGGGATTGCTCGCTCTGATCCAAGGGACGAACGAGCTTCGTCAGTCGGAGGATGTGTTTGGCATCGAGCTCATGCTGCACGAGCAAACTGGAGACGATGCCGACATCGTCGCTGAGGCCATCGAGCGCCAGCATCTTGACCGGGAGCGTCCGTGCCCGGGCCAGAGCGACACGCCAGGCCGTCATGTCGGCCTCGAGGCGACTCAACCCTTCCTCCAGGTCTTGTATCAGACCTTCCGCGATATAGAGGCGATGCGTCGCCAGCACGAGTGGACAGTTCGGACTCATCGACTGGCCGTACCCCCAATCCTCAAACGGCAGCTTGAGCCATTGCTTATAACGGGTCAGCTCCGTCCCAATTTGTTTGACCCACGACCGGACGTTCGTCGCTTGGCTTTGGATGTCACGCACGGGATCCGCCGACTGGAACATCCCCTGGATCGACATGGCGGTTGCCGACTTCTGCGCATCCCCTCCGCTATTGCCACCAAGACAGGCCGCGGCCAGTTCGGCATGATTCCCGCGCGAGTGCAGCTCCAGCCACACTTGGAAGACGTTCTCCGAAGCAGGTGCGTCGAATGCCATGAGGATGAGATAGCCGTTTCTTGTCGGATCGGCCAGGGCCCGTTGCGGCAGTGTGCCGATATTCTGATAGGACTTGCTGGGTTTCTCTTCTTGAATGATCCATCCGACCGCGACAACTCCCGCCGTGAGCAGGGCGATGGCCGCCGTGCCGCCTACCAACAGGTTTAGCGACACCACGATGGCTCGAGTGGTGAAGAACCCAGTTTGCAGGAACACGAGAATGGCAAAGCGCAGCCTCGCCAGGCCGGCAGAAATCTTCAACGTGAGTTTGCTTCTGCGTCTCCTTGCGGTTCCTTCGAAGGAGCTCGGAAAAGGACGATCATCGAACAGAACTTCTACCGCCGAAGCCGCATTCGCTTGGTGGGAGTAAGCCGGTGCTTCACGCTCCCATGTACGGATAACAGGTTCCTCCTGTTGTTCCCCTTCGACCGCAACGTCACTTGCCTGATCTTCGGTCGGCGACTTCCTGATCCATCTCGCCCAGAGTGACCGCCGGTCGGTCACAGGAGTTGGTTCCGGGTCGGCGAATTGCTCTTCCTCTGAGCCCGACCACTCTGAAACATCCGCGTGCTCCGGAGACTCTGCGGCCGCCTTTTCCTGGTCGAGCGGTGCCCAGGTTCTCGCCTCCTCGGTAGGGATCACCTCGTGGAGAGGTGGCTGCTCACCATCTTGATCTGGCGCATCGGAGGCTGGCTCGACTGCATGCTCCGAAGAGATCGGCTGGGCTGGTTCTGTAGAAGCCCCTTCTGAAGGGGCAGCAGCGAATTCCGACTCGGAGACCGATGAGGCTCGTGAGAAATTTTGTTCGGGAATGGACTGCTCAAGAGTCTGCTCGTGGATGGTAGCTGGTGTTTCAGAGGCGAACGATTCGGGCGGCGGAGGGACGTATTCGCTCTCTGAAGCAAATGCCGACACGTCTTGAACCGCCGCATCCGCGCCTGTGGACATCGGACGATTAGCTGACATGGAAACTTCGACGTGGCCTGTAGAAGCCGACTGATCGACCTCGATATCGGGAGACTCGATCGGCGTCCAGACTTGCTCAAAGGCACGTAAGTCATCGGTAGTACTCACCGCCGACGGCGAGGTCGGTAGGCTCACTTCTTCATTGGGAAGCCTGATCCCGGCATCCGCAGGAACCTCAGTGGGCGCCTGATCTACACCTCTCGTGGTTGATTCCGTGACTGTCTCGGAAGGCCCAGGGTATTCCTGCGCCGTCTTCAACTTCTGAGTGGTGTCGACGGTAATAGGCTCAGGCTCGGACGGCGGCTGGATAGGCACAGGTGTTTCGACCACCTGTTCCCATGGCATCGGCCCAGATATGGGCTCAGGGCGAGGTGACCCTGGTTCATCTTTGCCGACTGCTGTTTCAACGCCAACCGCCTCCGAATAATCGGTCGATGGAGGGAGTTCGCCTCCCGAAAGCGGAGGCTCGGTAACCGGAGACACGAGCTTCGAGGTCGGATCGCTCGGTACCGTCTGGCCGACGGACCACGCTTCAAAGGTCCACGGTATTTTCGTTTCCTGAGATGGAGGTGCCGGTGGTACCTCAGTCTTTCCGAGGATGGCTTCCCATGATTTGGCGGTCGATTTCGACTCACTCATCCGGTCGACCAGTGAAAACCCCGTGGCTTCAGCTGGTGGACCGACTGATAACCTCGTGCCTTCTACAGACGGACCTGGACGCATCTCCTCCGGCTCCTGTGTGCCCGTGACGAGACCCAAGGCATCTCTAAGGAAAGCGAAGGCCGAGTCTGTTTGCAGATCGGAGGGAGCCGAGGGAGCTGACGGACTATCAATATCAAGCTGCGATTCTGTTCTTTGTTCATTTCCAGTGGAAGGACCGATGGGATCAGGAGTATCTGCAGTGTAGGCAGGCGCAAGAGCTTGGCCGTCATCGCCTGCCGTTTCAACAGCCGGAGAGGCTGGCACCGGCTGGGATTCGTTCACCTGAGCAGAATCGGCCCAAATGGCCGGGCTCACACCAACGTCCGGCACTAGCGGCGCCTGCATCGGTTCGCTACCGTTGCTCGGCGTTGCAAACAGGACATTAGACTCCTGAGGAGACTGTGCACATGCTTCCTCATGGATGACAGGAGCGGCCTGAGGAAGTGGAGGAGCGGAGCTAGCAGAGTTCGAGTCAATGCTCTGGAAGGCCGCCTCGCCTCCAGCCGGCGCGTCATCCGTGCTGACTTTCCACGGCATTGCGCTTGCCGGCGCGGCGTCGCTGGTGACCGTGTTTGTAATTGGGACTACCGATGCTTCCTCTGGCGCCGCTAGCGGCTTCGCGTCGCTAGCCCGCCTCGGTCGAGCGGCATGCTCGGCGATCAAGGGCCCCATCTTGGCAGTCACAGGGCTTGTCGGCGCAAGGGCATGAATCAGATCGTAGAGCTCCTGAGCTCGATTCGGGCGATCTGTATCGGGGTCTTCGAGAAGAATTTCGATCGCTTTTCCGTATTCCACGACAGCAGCCGCTTTATCCCCTTTCTCCTCGTACACATGGCCTAGCAATTCGAGAAAGGGAACGCACCTGGGACCAGCCGCGAGGTACTCGTGGAGCAGGGATTCTGCCAACCAGTAATCCTGCCGCTGGATCGCTTCCTGGGCGAGCGAGTCAAACGCCGCGCGCGCGGTCATCAGATTCCCCAGTCGCAGATGGAGAGTGGCATAGAGTCGGCGGGCTTCGGTGTTGTGGGGGTCAAGGGCGAGCAGTTCCTTGAGCGCCGCGGAAGTCCGGCCATATTTGCCGGCATTCATCTGCGTGATGGCTTCCTCAAGGAGAGCGCTTTTCTTGCTATACCCTACCGCGACCGCACTCTTCTTGTGCGGTCGCGATTGAGCCTTCTTCTCGGCCCTGGATGACGTGCGCTTGTCTGATTTCACAGTTACAACCTTAGCAGACAGAGCCGTCGAGAACCGGCTCCTGGCCTGGCTTTTGTCCAGTTTTGCATCTGAAATTCCCAAGGCGTCTGAGGAGGGAATTGAGGCCGGTAAGAACGCTGCAAGGTGGATGCCGATAGGTTGCCCCCTGGACCCACTACGAGCCCATGAAAAACAATCGGTTATAACTGGGGTAGCGCCTGGCTCGAGCTCGGGAAGGTGCAGCAGTGAACGAGCGGCGGCCGCGCTCGGTTGCTGTTATCGAGCTTGGACTGCCTTAGATTTGAGCGTCTCATGACAGCCGAGGAGGAGATGCCTGATCAGGAAACTACAGCTTCCTTACCTGCCAATGGTCGGATGGCTTGTCACTGACAGACTTCGTAGGCTTCGGAATGGTCCAGCGTGAAGGCGTTGTTGATTTGGTACACATAACCGGAAGGGAATCCGCTTCCCGCTCCGCCTGCGGATCGACAGAGGATCTTTCCGCAACGCAGGCAATGTTGAATTCCTTCCCAGCTTACTTCCCCAGCCAGATGCTGAACGACTGAAGCGATCGATACCTCTTTTTTCGGCAGAAGCACATTGCGTACTTCCCACAGGAGACGAGTCACCTGTTCCGGGTCTGATACGGCTGAACCGTCCAGCACGACGATGAGCAACCCCAGGGCACGCACAGGGTCACCCTGGGCTTCATTCAGAAGCTTTTGCGCAAAGGCCTCAACGCGATGTTGAAGTTCTGGCGAATCCATCGCTACCTTGTGCAATTGTAGCAGGTGCAAGCAAGGACCTTTCCCCCTGCCTCAGCACGGCCTGCCCTGTCGCACCATGAGTCCCAGCGGTAACCGTCACATGAGCGGCGTCTCTCTTTCGTGAAGCTTCGGAAACCACAGTAGGGCCGTTGGCCTCTTTCCGCGGTAGAGCCAAAAATAATGAACTGAAGGCTTGACATACCCCACTATATTGTGGCAGATACAGTGCCGATCTACT
The DNA here is from genome assembly GCA_964655865.1 of uncultured Nitrospiraceae bacterium. GTDB lineage: Bacteria > Nitrospirota > Nitrospiria > Nitrospirales > Nitrospiraceae > JBBIJI01. The sequence continues at coordinate 4,489 of CAZZPI010000024.1, read as the reverse complement.
TTCCCTTGTAGTTCATTCACATGGCCAAGGCCGCTCCTGTCGTGTACATGGGAGAATGTTCGGTTCTTTGCTCTTAGATCGGCCAAGCTCTTTCCGTCTCTTCCCTGAACTGGAAGCAGTTTCGTCTTTATTCATCTTGAACATGGCCGGGCAATAGCGGTGAAGCGCGTGGTCAAGGGGAGGAGACTATGCTCAGAAAACCTCTTTCTCGGGAGGCTGGCCACCACCTCCTCCCTGTTTCACGACAGCCCACAATCAAACGGCGTGTCCCGAAAAATGAGCACTCTCAAGTAAGGCGAGGACGAACAATACCTTTTCCTCTCACACGACAGTCTGGGAAATGGGTTTCTGATGATAGGCCTGGCCGACTGACCAGGCTCAAGAAGGTCCTGATCATCATCCTTACCTATCCCGGTCGAGTTTGAATATCAGGCTGTCAGCAGGAGGTTATGGGGCTTTCGATAATTTTCCTCCACCGAAGATTTTTCCGCGTCGTCGCAAGGCCAAGGCGGTTCCACCGCCTGCCACGCCATCTCCTCGAAAAAAGAAAGACCGTCTGGCGGCTACTTCTAACCCCAGCAGCGTTACTGAGAGGAGGGTTATGACAACGACTCCCGCTGATTTACTTCAGGCGCTCAACATCGTGTCAGAGACGTTTGCCCACCTCGGTGAGCGGCTCGCAGAGGCTGCCGAGCAAGTTCGGACCAACGGCATCCTGCCATCCGAACGCATGGTGGATGAATTGTTGGCTTCCCGGAAGGACTTCGCAGAACTTCGGGACCGCGCTGTCGAGCTGGCTCGCCTACTTGCGGCATCGCCGGCTAAGGCTCCAGAAGAAATCGGTTCAATGAAGGACCTCGAAGCGCTCGTTCAAGTCGTGGCCGAAGCGCAAGAAAAAAGGGCGGCGGACGAAAAAATATGCCAGCGGGCTTTGGATGTCCTGGATCGAATCTTGTGCTTGGCTCACCGCGACACCGCGGAATTTCCACCCCTGGACGAGTGCCAAGCAAAAGCACGGGAGCTCCGCGAAGCCATCACTGAGGTACAGGGACCTGATCTCCACCCCGAAGCCCTCGCCTTGGCACAGGGACGGCACCCCTTTTCCGAGCTCCTCACGCTGATCGAAGGCCATGAGGATCTCGACGATGACCTGTGGCTGCTGCTCAAGAACGCGGTGACGGGAACGTTCGGAAAACCCCTGGCGCTAAGCGCAGCACGTGGCAAGTTGCTGATCAGAAAACCCGTGCGCGCGGGACAGGAAGGGACGGCCCTTCCGAATGATGACCACAGGCTAGGCTTGGTTGAACGTGAACCGGGGCAGAAGGCCGATTCCGTTCCAGCTACTGTGGGAAGCTAATGAACGGCTGCTCAAGTGGAGGATAGCATCTCATCAAGCAGGGGAAGTGGGGTGAGTGACGGGTTTCGAACCCGCAGCCTCCTGGGCCACAGCCAGGCGCTCTACCCTTGAGCTACACCCACCACCAGGGGAAAGCAAAACCCCACGAACCGCGCGAATCTTAGCAAAGAGGGACGAACCCCGCAACGGTCTCACCCGCGCGTATCGAAGGCGGTCTGCATCTCCCGGAGAATGGCGCTCGCAGCAGAGGCTGGATCCATCGCGTCACGGATGGGCCGTCCCACTACCAAGTAGTCCGCGCCGGATAAGATCGCCTGGGTCGGCGTGGTTGCTCTTGCGTGATCGTGCGTGCCCGCACCTGTCTGACGGACTCCAGGCGTCACGATCACCAAGCGGGTCCCCACCTTCTGACGGATGGACGCAGGCTCCTCTCCTGAGGCTACCACGCCGTCGCACCCAACCTCTGCGGCCAACGCGGCCCGCGCCGTCACCAGGTCCGCCACACTGCGCTGGATTCCCATGTCCCGCAAGTCATTGTCGTCGAAGTTCGTGAGCACGGTCACCGCGAGTAGTTTGAGTCCCGATTGTCCTCTGCCCGCCACGGCGGCGAGCAAGGCCTTTCGGTTTGCATGAACGGTCAGGAACTCCACTCCCATGGCCGCCACACGTTCCGTGGCGCGGCGGACCGTTTCCTCGATATCGAGAAACTTCAAATCCAGAAAGATTTGCAACCCGCGATCGCGTAGTCGCCCGACGAGGTCAGGCCCGGCCGCAGTGAAGAGTTCCAAGCCGACCTTCACAAACCGCACATGCGGCTGGATGCGGTCCAACAACCGATCGGCATCGTCGGCTGACGGGACATCCAAAGCGAGGATCAACCGCTCGCGCGCATCGACCGCTGCCGTCATTGTCGGGGCTCGCTCCACCGCGCACCTATTCTGAGCCGTCGTCGGGAGTGCCGGTCCTGTGCGCTTCCTCGTGTCATCGCGGGTGCTCGCTTGACCTTCCAAAGAATCTTGTGTTACAAGCCACCTCCCGAAACGGAGGACCGAATCAATGCCGGTGATTCATAAGTCGACCATCCGACGCGCGCGGCAGGCCGACCGACATCGTCAGCGGAATCGCGCGACGCTGACCGCCGTGAAAAGCCTGACGCGAAAGGTCCAGGCAGCCGTCGCATCCAAGAAAGTCGACGAGGCCAAGGCCGCCTTGCGTGACGCCGTCTCATCCCTGAGCAAAGCGGTGAGCAAAGGGGTGCTCAAACGCAACACAGCGACCCGCCGCATCTCTCGTCTGACGCTCAAAGTCAACGCGCTGACTGCTTCACGGTCTTAACCGTCCGCACATTCGAGAGCTTCTTGCCGGTCGGTGTCTGCCGCCGCTCGTGAGGCCCGGGCGCGGTAGGCGACGAACCGGCGTTCCCCTGCCGGTCGCAAAGCGCGAGCAGCAGCGTCTCCATAATGCGAACGCCCGCGCCTGCGCTGCCGCCCTTCAGGAGACCGTCGGTCTCAGCGAACCGACGCCATGCCGCTCGCAAGTGTTCGTCTGAAAACATTCCCACGAAACGCCGCGCGGCGGCGAGGTCCATCCTAAGCATGCGCGTGACCTCCCCGTCACGCCCCCCAAGACGCAACTGCTCCTTGCATTTCCAGATTCGGCGATACTGCCATACCAAGGCGCCCAGAATTTTCAGGGGCGGCTCTCCGGCTTCGATCGTGCGGGCTAAGATCCACAGCGCCCGCGCCCGATGCCCGTTCGCGATCGCCTCCGCCAAATCGAACGCGGAGGCTCCCGGCTCCTTGCCTCGCAAGGCTGCCACGTCGGATGCGTCGGCCTTCCGGCCGGGCGGTACATACGCCGCCAGTTTTTCCAACTCTGCGCGCATGGCATAGAGGGACTCGCCGGCGACTTCCTTCAAGGCTTCGGTGGCCGAGGCGTCCAACACCACGCCCAGCCGCGTCGCTTCCAGCGACACCCACGGCCCGAGTTGCGACTCCCAGGGCGGATTGCAATTCACCATCGTGCTCGCCTGAGCCAAGCTCTGACTGAACTTGAGCCGTCCGTCCAGCTTCGCCGCGACGAAGACCACGGTGGCGGATTCGCAGGGATGCTGCAAATAGTCGAGCAGGCGCTCGCTCTCGCGCGCAGGCAGCCTCTCCGCCTGCCTGACGACCACCAATCGGCGACGAGCGAACACCGGGGGCGCCAACGCGCACGTGAGAATGTCGTCAGCCGTCGCTTCGTCTCCATAGACTACATCGCAATTAAAGGGGTCCGTAGGATTGTCCAGGGTTGCCGCACGGAGGTTCCCGAGGGCCTGGTCACGGAGGTAGTCCTCCTCACCCACGAGGGCATAAAGAGGCCCGACTCCGTCCCGCTTGAGCGAGACGGCGAGATCGATCGGATTCATCGTGACGGCTGGCGCCATCGGCGGACTGTCGAGTTATCGAACGGTACCGGGAGCGGATGAGGACGCAGGACCCGGCAGCGCCGAGGCAGGCGATCCATCGGCGCTCTCTACCGACGCCTTCTGCGTCGCGTCCTGCGCACTCTCCAGGTGGAGCAAGAAGCGGGAGGCGAGGTCTTCGGCGAGCATCCGCCCGGCTTGCTCCAACGCCCGGTTCTGTAACACGCGATTGAACTGCAGGTCTTGCGTAATGAAGAACTCCGATGACGCTTTGACCAACTCCGTCCAGACGACTTTCTTGGTCCTGGTCTCTTCCACCCTGACGAGCACGAGCACTTCGGCCCGGCTTTCGAGCGTGGTGGTCTGACTGAAACTCAACGTGGGAAGACTAACGTAGAGGATCTGCCCGGAGAGCACCAGATCGGCCGGCTCCGACTCAGGGACGACCTGCGCGCCGCTGCCGGAGGAAAATTCCCGTCGCACATAGTTCGTGAAGCGCACGTCGAGATTCGACTCGAAGCTTCTGTTTTCGAACGGCCGAATGACGAGGCGCGGCGGCGGTCCCCTGCGGGTGGATTCCTTGCCTCCACCGACCAACGGCCCTTCCCCTTCGACGCGAAACTGGTAGCCGCAGCCGACAGAGACCAGCAGCGCACAGCTAATAGCTGGCAGCAGACAACGCATGGCATTCAGACAAGCGAACAGCCAACGACAGAGACTTGATG
>CAZZPI010000023.1:869-12117 GCA_964655865.1 uncultured Nitrospiraceae bacterium | reverse complement strand
AGAGACCCTCAGAGCCTATGCAAGGCGAGTGACCGAGGCAGAGCGCGCCTGGCACACCCCCTTGCTACCTCAAGTCCAACTCAACCAAAATGGGCGCACGCAAGGGGCGTGACAGGCGCTCAAGCGTTGGGAATGCGCCGATCAGGGGCCTTGGGGCTCAAAGAAAGTTCGAACGCGCTGCAAGAGGGTCCACCAAACCGCACTTTGTGCGTACCGCCTGCTGTTCAGAGCCTTACCGTAATTGCGCCGGCGGATAGAGTCCTCAAGCAATGGCCGATCGTTTCTTACCAACCTTCGGTCGACCCAGCGCCTCATTATTGATTTCTCGTGGTGATCGCCATCGGATAAGCACCTGCGCTTAATTGCTCCTCTCAGTTCAAATCATGCGTGAATTTTCCCTTCCCCCATCCCCCATCGTTCGCGTCGCTGCGCCCAGATCCCACTCCTTGAACCCCCTTGAAACATGCCGGCGGCGGCGGTACTCAACATACGGTGTCAGCGAGGAGGTGACACGATGGAAATCGAAGGGAAATTCACCGTGCTGAAGCGCGAGGATGGTCGTTTTGACGTGAGCTTTGAACCGAAAGAAGAGGGAAAGGCGCCGCGGCGGTCGCGCAGCTTCTCAAGCTACGGCGGGATGCGCCGTTACCTGCTCGATTTGGGCGTCAAGCAGGATAAGGTCCCCGCTACACATGAGCTACAGCCCGGCCGCACCGTCAGCATCAGCGACGTCACGGTGGAATCGGACCGGGTCGCCGCCTGATTAACCATTGCCTGGCATCGAGCGCCAGGTTGAACGACGTCGGGTTTAGGCGGGACCCGGTGAACTCGCGCGTTCATCGAGACGAGATCGAGCTTTTTTGTGTCAGATTCCCCGCGTCTCCGCACAGTCCTCTGCTGGTGCTGCCGGCTGTTCCTTGCCTCGATTCTCCTCGCTTCTGCGCTCGGCAAGTCGCTCGACATGCCGGGCTTCATCGACGTGCTCGACACCTACCGCGCGTTTCCCGTCTGGGCCTTGAGCCCCGCCGGGCTCGTCGTCACCGGGCTTGAATGGGTGTTGGGCTTGTGGCTCCTCGCCGGCTCGAAGGTCACGACCGCTGCAGTGGCCGCGGTCGCGCTCAACGCGACCTATGCCGTGTGGCAGACCGTCGCGCTTCTGCGCGGTCTCGATCTCCCGAACTGCGGCTGTTTCGGCGTCTTCTTCCCGCAGCCGCTGCGCTGGTACTCGCCGCTGGAGGACTTGGTGATGGTGGGGGTCTGCTGCGTCCTGCTAGTGGTTGCGCCACGCCACTTGCGACCCCATTGACACGGTCTTCTAATCGGCGTAGAAAAAATCTTGCGGCCCATTCCATATTGCAGTGCGAAGGGGATCGGACAGACCGCGCGGCTGTCATCCAGGTCCCCGGAAGACTCTGTTGAGAGAGGAGGTGGATGGTGAACGAGAAGACTCCACCTGGCCCGTCCGGCCCGCCGAACTGAAGGCGGGCTGCTGATCGGTCATCGCCAGCCGGTTCTCCATCTGGCTGTGCCTCGCGGCACCGATGCCCAACCGGATTAGAGCCAGAGCGACAACAGGAAATGAAGGAGAACGCAAAGGACTGGCCCGAGGAACCCAAGTGCCCGAGAGCCTGTCTGCTCTCCCGACCAGAAGCCCGAAGCCTATGCGGTATCGCGCGGGTCCAATGGGCCGAGACAGCCAAACAGTAGTTTGCCGGCGTCCTAAGCGCCACACACGGGCGACCACCCCCTCCTCCGAGAAACCCTCTGGTCGCCCGTGATGTCTTTTACCCATCATCGGATCCCTCTAGTGCTAGCCCAACTACCGAATAGTCAGTGACAGGGCGACTGGGATTTTTACCCGTTGACAGGTCCTGCGCGAAAGAGTATCGTACGCCTGCGCTACATGAGGTGGATCGTGAAGCGTGGGACGAGCCTGGACGCGCGAAGCGTTCAGAGTATCTCCCAGGTCCTTTCACTCCAGACCGCACGAGGGAGGTGGCGATGGAAAGCCTGAGTCCACCGGACCTGAACGGCCCGCCGAGCAAGGGGCGGGTCTTTCGTTGGTCACGCTAGCCGGTTCTCCATCGGCTGTACGTTCCCGCGATCGGGAAACGCCTACTGTTCCCAGCCACGAAGGATAGCCGACGCTGGTGTGAGGAACACAAGCGCCTGGGATTGAGATTACTCTCCCCCGACGAAATACTACAGATACCTCGTTTCGCGCGGGTCTCAAGAGCCAAACAATTCAACAAAGCTTTCTTGGCGCCCTAAGCGCCGCACATGGGCGAGCTGCTTAATGTAAGCAGCTCGCCCATGGTGTTTTTAGAGACCGACCGGCTCCACTTCTTGGACCCGCACCTTGCGGAAAGCGGTCCGGCGCAAATAGGCTCCGACCCCGTTGCGGTTGTGCCTCGAAGCGGAATAAGATAAGAAGCTTTCCGGTCCTTCACCGCACAGTGCGGAGCATACGACCGTGTTCTGGGAGACGCGTCACCCTGCTCGAAAAGAAGAACGGCTCTGCTCGTTCTGCGGGAAACGTCAAGGACTCGTCCGGAATCTGATCGCAAGTCCGGCAGACTATACCTGCGATTCTTGCCACACCAAATCCGCTCTGCTGATCTGCGATGAGTGCTTGAACCACTGCACGGCCTCAATGGCCAAGGCACGTGGAGCAGATGGTTCCTCGGCCTCTTCCCCGTTAGTGGTACTCAAGCCGACAGAGATCAAAGCCATCCTCGATGAATACGTGATCGGACAGGACCGAGCAAAGAAGGTCCTCTCGGTCGCTGTGCACAATCACTATAAGCGGATCCTGAATCGAGACCGGCTCACCCATGTCGACCTGCAAAAGGGCAATATCATGATGATCGGGTCGACCGGCACGGGCAAGACTCTGCTATCACAGACGCTGGCCCGAATTCTTCACGTCCCCTTTGCCATTGCCGATGCCACCACGTTGACTGAAGCGGGGTATGTGGGGGAGGACGTCGAGAACGTCGTGCTCAAGTTGCTCCAAAATTGCGACTATGACGTGCGGCGGGCCGAGACCGGCATCATTTACATCGATGAAATCGACAAGATCAGTCGGAAATCGGAAAACCCTTCCCTCACGCGGGACGTGTCGGGCGAAGGTGTTCAGCAAGCGCTGCTCAAATTGGTCGAGGGCACGGTCTGCAACGTTCCGCCCAAGGGCGGCCGGAAACATCCCGAACAAGACTACATCCGCGTGGATACCACGAACATTCTATTCATCTGCGGGGGTGCGTTCGTAGGGTTGGATCAGATTGTCGCCCAGCGGACGATGCCGAGGCGATTGGGATTCGGCGCGAAGGTCGGATCCGACGAAATCGTCGGCCATACGACCGACTTGCTGAGCCGGGCGCAATCCGAAGATCTGCTAAAGTACGGGCTCATTCCGGAGTTTGTCGGCCGATTCCCCGTCCTTACCACGCTGTCCGACTTGGACGTGCCGGCGCTCATTCGCATCCTGACGGAGCCGCGTCATGCGCTGATCAAGCAGTATCAGGCGCTTTTCGAGCTGGAAGGGGTCCACCTCGAGTTCACCGAATCGGCCGTGAAGGCGATCGCGCGCCGGGCGGCGTTGATGAAAACAGGAGCGCGCGCGCTCCGCACGATCCTGGAAGATGTGATGTTGGACTTGATGTACGAAGTGCCGGCCTTGGGTCACGTGAAATCCGTGGTCATCACGGAAGAAGTCATCGCGGGAATCGGCCATCCGCAGATCGTCGCCTGCCCTTCCGAAGCTTCGCCCGCTCATGTCGTGAACGACCAACCGAGTTCGGCGAATCCCCGATAGCCCATTCGCGAATTACTTGACCCTGGGGAAGAAAGTGTCCCTGGTTTCGGGCTCCCGCCTCGCCGATGGTCGCCCATCAGGCTGCCTGCCACTTGTGCCAGCCTTCCGACAGCTAGGCTGCGTGCCTCGCACCGGTGGCGGCGTGAGCGGAGAACGCGGTCTCAGGTGACGTTTGTAGCCTCCTACGTTCAGCGGCGCTCTCCGTCGCCATCGCCCATGCCAGCAGCCAAATAAGCGCACTCATCGCGACGAGACCAATGATCTCGACCATATGCCAGCTCGCAACGTCCGCACGTTCGAGACCCGTGGCAGAGACTTCCTCGATCGACCTATGCGGCATGTCGGCCGCTGGTTGTTGCCTGCTGAGCCGACTCACCGGGCTTGTCGGCCGTCTTATTCGATGCACGGGATGTTTTCTTCGCGCTCGGATACATCAACTCCATGCATACGAAGAACAGCGCCAGCATCGCCACAAGGCCCGCGACGATTCCCCAGTAACCCCAAGACATCTGCACCTCACTTACCTTGAGCGGATAGCGAAACCGCTCATACCATATGCCATGCGTTTGCTCACGCCGTCTTTCGGTAGACCAGCTCGGGCGCTTCGGCCTTCGGTTCGACGGGTTCTTCCTTTTGAGGCGACGGGAGCATGATTCCCCCGCAGAACACCCCGATTAAACCGGCCAACGCGACGAACAAATAACCGAAGGGAATCTCCGGCCAGGCCGCCGACGTGCTCGCCGACACAACGTCGCTACCGGCCTTCGCGTCTTGTGCGGTACGGGCTGCGGACGACTTCACATTGCCGATGCCGCGAATCGCCGCCACGATGGAACTGGCCAACTGTTCCTGCTTGAGGCCCTGAGCCTCTTCATACGAGGCCTGCGCCTGCGTGACGTGGATGACGGCCTTGCCGATCTTCTCTTGCGTTTGCCGGGCCAGCGTCTCCTGCTCACTGGTGGCGCGGACGATCGTTTGGCCGAGATTTTCTTGCCAGGTATTGGCGAACTGAGTTTCCAGGCGTCGTCCCATGGCCTCGCTAAGGCGAATCAAGCGAGTGTTGTAGCCTGAGCTCGTGTAGGAATCCGGTGAGAGCAGGCCCACGCCGACACCGCGTCTCGTGAAGTTGACGATGGAGCGTCCCATGACCGCCTGGACCCGGCCCATGTGCTCGGCCTCAATTTGCGGGGCGGTGGTCAGGACGACCCCCAGCGGGCTGAGGGAGCGATCCTGCAACGACTGGTGCACGAGTGTAGCTCTGTTCAACTCGGCCACGGCCGCTGTAATGGCTTGCGGGGCTTCACGTTCGAGGAGGTGCGTGTCGAGGATCGCCTGGCCAAGCGTCGACTGCAACCAGTTGTTACCGTTCGAATCGGCGGAGAATTCTTCCGAAGAATTCGGAGCGGCTGTGGCCGCCTGCAGGACCCCATCTGCCGCCATAAAAAGCAGATAGCTACCCGCGATGATCGCGCACAATCCTACGACTACCATGAGATCGACCGGATCGTACTTACGCGTCATGACAAACTCCTTTCTGCTTCGGGCAAGTCCTCGCGTGGCAGACGTGTCGTACTTTGCCGCGATTGACTCGCGCTCGAACTTGGTTCGATGGCTCGGTTGAGCAAGTTCATTTCCTTAGCGTGCATCATGACTAAGATCCTTTTCCTTCGAGCGCCCATGCGCATGAGTCGTTTCGGCCATGGAGCCGCCCGCCAACTTGGGCAGAATGTGGCGGAACGTCCGAGTCGGGAACGCCAACCGTGGGAACTGAAAGGGGGGAGCGAAGCGTCTAAGAGGTTCCGGAAACGGAAGAAAGGTGCTCTCTGGAAAGCGCCACACTCGTCCCGGCCACACCGCAGCGCCTCTTCTCTACGGAGTACCATGGAACCACCAAGAAAAAGGGTGGTCGGTACGAGCGAATGTTAGCCTACGCCTCGGCCGTAAAATGGTCAAGCGGGGCTAACCCAGCCGGAGCAAAGGTCGCGGAGAAGCCGGTCGCCTCTATTCCAGCCCGGTCGGGATCATCCATAGCCGGGGATCGGGATGTCATCCCTCTGGAGTCAAGGTAAATCCGCGTGTTATAAGCGCTATGAGAGAGAGTCCCATCGATGCGAGAGTGCCCTTCCTTGTCGCTTTTCCTCGGAACGCTGCTGTTGCTTGGCGGATGTGCTGCAGCGGCGAGATTGGAGGGCAACCCCAATCAACAGGCCATGGTCGGAAAGACCAAAGAACAAGTCTTGGCCTGCGCCGGCCGACCGCTGCAACAGACTACTGATCATGATCTGACCTTGCTCCGGTACTATCGCGAGGCCCCGATATTGGAAGAGTCGTTCGCCACGTCGAAGGCGAGTCGGCCCGGCATGCATCGTGGTTGCTGGGCCATTGTCGTCCTGGAGGACGATCGGGTCAGCGGTGTGATCTACCGGTTCGTGCCCCACACGGTGGACGCCTCGCAGGAATGCGAAGACATTTTTGATTCTTGCGTTCAATGAGTAGGATTTAAGAGCAGTCGATACCTCCCTGCCGGGTCTTGCCTCCTCCGTCAGATTTCGGTTGCGTGGAGTCGCCGACGCTGGTATGCGTCGGATGAAGAGAGCGTTGAGACCGATCCCATGCTTGCTCATCGCATAGGCATCGCGGCTCTGGCGGTTCTCTGTGTCGCAGTCACGCATTTCGCGGCGCTGCGGCAAGCAGAGGCATTGGAGAAGTACGGCCGGCCGCTGCCCTCGCTAGACGTACCGAACAGCACGGAGCGGGAGGCCGAAGAGTCGCTGTTCGGCGGCTATCTCCTGATTGCGCCCTTCGTGCATAACCCCACGTTCGCAGCGCGTCCCGACAACACAGGCCTGGTGGGGATGCGGCACATGATCCACGTGGAGACGGACCTTTATAAGCAGTACCTCACCTTCTACACGGACCAGAACTTTTTCTCGGATCGACGGGATGGCTGGATCAAGCTCACGGAATGGGACAGCGCGTATGCTTTTACCGGGGTCGTCAATCAATTCGGTTGGCGAATCCAGTTTGAGCGAGACTCAGGGCTCGATCGAAAGACCCTGACGCAGGAGTACGCGGACGTCCTAGGGACCGCGACGTTTGAAGCTGTAAAGGATACGACGTGGTGGCGCAAGACCTTTCCGCATCAGAATCTCACGGCCTACGCCGGGGTCGGTTGGCTCTTTCATAACAGCAGCTATTTTGCCAGGCCCGACAACACCGGTCGGGCGCTCTACCGCTACGTGGCTCACGCGGATCTCGACCTGTACAAGAACAAAGTCATCCTCTACGGCGACGTGAACATGTTCACCGATCGACAGGCCAGCAGCGCGATCAGACCCTCCGAGCTCGACTGGATCATCGGCCTCGCCGTGCGCTGGCGCGAAATGGAGCTGGCCGTCTATCGCGAAGAGGATCGTCCGCTCGACCGATCCGGGCTCATCCAGAAATACGTCGCCGTGCAACTCCGGTATTCCTTCGACGTCCCGAAGCGGTGGGCGAAGGAACTCGGCCTGCTCAAGTAACAGCAGCTCCTCGGGGCAGCTTCCTCCACCAATAAAGCGGCAAGCCGGCCAGCACGGTGGCGAAGCCCAGTACCGATTCCATCGGACGCTGATGGCTGCTATAGAGGACGAGCCCGAGGGCTCCCGCGATGAGCAGGCCCGGCAGCCAGGGATACATGGTCACGCGTTAGGGTCGAGAGAGATCGGGAGCCTTGTGGCGGAGGAGGAAAATCGTCCCGACCGTCAAGGCGGTGAAGGCGGCAAGAACTACGCCGCTGTACACCACGAGCTGTTCGAAGGTGCCCGTGAGGATGAGCAGCGACGCCCAGGCACTCTGTAGCACGATCGCGCGCACCGGCACGCCCGTGCGCGCGTTCAGCGCCCCGAGCCATGGGGCCAGGACTCCGTCGCGAGCCATCGCCCAGGTTACCCGCGGACCGGCCCACACCATTGCGCTCACGGCTCCGGCAATCGATACGGCGAGCAACGCCGCCAGCCAGCGCGCGACGGTCGGTCCCCACAGAGCCGCTGCGGCTTTCTCCGCGACGGGCAGGATCGGCGGTTCAGCCAGCGCCGTCACCGGCAGCGCGTACAGGTAGACCAAGTTCAGCAGCAGGTAGACGAGCGCCACACAGGCCGTGCCGCCGATCATGATGCTCGGCAGCGTTCGCGCGGGATTCGCGATCTCGCCGGCGATGTAGCCGGCGACGTTCCATCCCAGATAACAGTAGGTGATGAAGATCAGGGCGACCGCCGTTGATCCCAGGGTCGGCTCGACCGACGGGGCATGCACCGAGAGGTTGGTCCAGTTTCCAGTCCCGAAGAGAAATCCGCCTAGGATCACGGCCCCAATAGCCACCACCTTGGTGGTCGTCAGTAGCCGCTGTAGCCATCCTCCTGCGCCCACGCCCGCCGTATGCACCGCGGTGAGACACCAGAGGAGCAGCAACGCCAGGCCGGTTGCAACGCGGCTCCCCTCCCCCGCGATCGGGGCCACGCGCAACACGTACGACGCGAAGCTCGATGCGGAGGCTGCGATGGTCGCCCCAAAGCCGATGGTGAAAGAAATCCACCCGCTCAGGAAGCTCACCAAGGGGCCATAGGCTTCTCGAAGATAGACGTAGTCTCCGCCGGCATGCGGGAGCGCCGCGCCGAGCTCGGCATACGCCATGGCTCCGGCCAACGCAATCAGGGCGCCCACGAGCCAGAGCGCCAGAATGAGGCCCGGGTCGCCGAGATCTCGCGCGAGGAAGCCGGTGGTCGTGAAAACCCCGCCGCCGATGATGTTGCTCACCAACACGCAGGCCGCGGTAAACCATCCGATCTGCCGAGTGCTCGAAGCGTGACTCATGATGAGGCCCATGCAATGATCAGAAAGTGCTGCTTGGGCAAGAAATCAAGCTCCCGATCCATCCGATAGCCTGCCGCCTCCAAACCGCACTTCGTGCGACCCCGCACCTCAAATGTGTGCGGGGATAAGTCCCTGTGATCTCGATCCCGTCCCGTTTCGAAAACTCTGCTCGCGGGGCTTTCTTTTGTCAGGCGACTCTCCTACCATATTCGGCCTATGGCAGAGAAGAAGGCGAAGTCGGGTCGCGCGCCCGTTGCGAGGCGACGGCGCAAAGCGGCCGGGACCTCGGTGGGGTTGGGTGCGACTGAACTGCAGGCGGCCGCGCCCCCGGCGGACGTCGCAGTACTCCATCAGACGATCGACCAGGACGGCGGGAAAGTGCTCGCCATGTACCGCGAGCCATTCGGCGGCCGCTGGGTCGCGCTGGCAGCGTTGCCAATCGATTTAGTCGAACCGACTCCATATCAGCGGAACGTGTCGGATACGCACGTTCGGAGACTCGAGGCAGTGATCGGGAAGATCGGTCGCTTCCTCGACCCGATCATCGTGGTGCGGGCGCCGAGACACGATCAGGCCGCCAAGTACTGGACGCCCAACGGCAATCATCGGCTTTCCGCGATGAAAACGCTGGGGGCCAAGACCATCGTAGCCATCGTGGTCCCGGAGGCGGCTGCGGCCTATCAAATTTTGGCATTGAACACGGAGAAAGCGCACAACCTCCGGGAAAAGGCCCTGGAGGTGATTCGAATGTATAGGGAGCTTGCACGCCTGGATGAGGCGACGGAAGAGAGCTATGCGCTCGAGTTCGAAGAGCCCGCGCTCATTACGCTGGGTCTCTGCTATGAAGAACGGCCCCGGTTCAGCGGCGGAGCATACAATCCGGTGCTGAAGCGCGTGGAGGAGTTCCTCAAGCAGCCGTTGCGCGCAGCCCTTGAGATCCGCCGGAAACGCGCTGGGGCTGTCTTGGAACTGGACGATCTGGTCCTCAAGCACGTGGAAGCGCTCAAGGCTCGGGGCCTCATGAGCCCCTATCTCAAGAGCTTCGTGGTCGCGCGAGTCAACCCGATTCGCTTCCGTCCCAAAGACGCCGCGCCACTTGCCTTCGACGAGGCACTTGGTCGTATGATGAAGGCGGCTGAAAAGTTCGACCCGGAGAAGGTTCAATCGCAAGATCTGGCTCGATCGGGCGGGGCGCCCGACGAGGGTGAGTAGGCGCCGGGGAGGCCACGCAAAGGGTTCATGACCTGACAAGGGGGAGAAAGTGACCGGCTCCCCTCAAAGGAGGCTGCCATGCTTGTCCATGACGTCATGTCCACCGGGGTAGTGACCGCGAGGAAGACCGATACCGTTCGCTCCGTCGTCGTGAAGATGCTCACCCGCCAATGCGGCGCGATTCCGGTCGTCGAAGGGGACAATCGCTTGGTGGGCATCGTCACGCTGCGAGACGTGCTGCTCCCCGTCTATCCCAACTATGGCGACTACATCCACGACAATGTCCACAGCCGCGACTTCGTCGAGATGGAAGAGGGCTACGCGGATGTCTTGGCCAAGAAGGTCGAGGAAGTCATGAGCATCAACCCCTTGACCGTTTCGCCGAGTACTCCGGTTCTGGAAGCGGCCTCCTACATGGGGCTCAAGAACTTTCGACGCATTCCGGTCGTCGAAAAAGACAGGCTGGTGGGGATGGTGAGCATCGGCGACATCAACAGAGGCTTGTTCTTCGAGAGGGGGCTTGCGCGGTGAACCGCGTCTTTTTCGGTCGGACGCCGTGTGGGCGCGGGACTTTGGGACACAGGCCTTTCCGATGGGCGACCGTTTTCATGTTGGAGCAGGAGGAACTCTATGGGACTAGCGGATAACAGGTGCGTGCCTTGCCGCGGCGGCGTGCCCCCCCTGCCGCCGGATCGTACGCAAGAGTTGCTCAAAGAACTGGAACGTGGGTGGACGCTCAACAAAGAGGGGCACATCGAGCGCTTGTATACCTTCAAAGACTTCGCGCAGGCGTTGGCCTTCGTCAACAAGGTCGGCGCCGTGGCGGAGGCCGAGGGTCATCACCCCGATCTCTATTTGGCCTGGGGTAAGTGCAAGGTCGAGATCTGGACGCACAAGATCAACGGCCTCACCGAGAGCGATTTCTATCTCGCGGCCAAAGCCGATCGAGAGTTTGCGCCGTTCAAGGCGGCTGCGAGCTAGGCATGACAAAGGCACCGGCCATCAACCGACGAGGCAAGCGATGAGCGAGAAGGCCCAAGTCGCGCTCGTCAATATGCCGTTCAGCTACTCGAAGTACCCGTCGATCCAGCTTGGTACGCTCTCCGCCCTGCTGAAGTCCAAAGGCTTCGCCGTCGATTGCCATCACCTGAACGTTCGGTTTGCGCATAGGATCGGCGTGCCGCTCTATGAGCTGATCTGCGAGCAACGCGCACTGTTCGGCGAGTGGCTCTTCTCGTATCTCCTGTTTCGCGACAACCCGAAACGAGCCGAGTACCCGCGGGTGTTCAAGCCGGTGTTCGAGCAGATCGCACAGCGGAGCGGATACCCACAGTCGTTCTTCGAAGACATGGCCGCGCGAACCGCGCC
>CAZZPI010000023.1:0-859 GCA_964655865.1 uncultured Nitrospiraceae bacterium | reverse complement strand
TCCTCACGTGGGCCATGACGGCGGTCGACTGGAGTCAATACAAAATGATCGGTTTCACCTCGACGTTCGATCAGAACGTGGCGAGCTTGACCTTGGCGAAGTTGATCAAGGACCTCTATCCTGCCGTCACAGTCGTTTTCGGGGGGGCGAACTACGACGGTGAGATGGGGTTGGAATTCATCCGAGCCTTTCCATTCATCGATTACGTGGTGGTGGGCGAAGGTGAGACGGTGGTGCCGTCCTTGATCGAGCAGCTCCTGGCCGGCAAACTGGAGTGCCATCCTCCGGGTGTGGCGTTCCGGTCAAACGGAACGATCGGGTTCCAGCCGAACCGGGAGCTCTTCGCAGACTTCGCCCATACCGGCCCTCCCGACTACGACGATTATTTCAAGCTCCTCGCGGAGTTGGGCTCGCAAGTCTCGCAGGGCCTGGATCGGATTCTCCTATATGAGGGCTCACGTGGCTGTTGGTGGGGCGAGAAACACCACTGTACTTTTTGCGGGCTGAACGCGCAGAGCATGAAATTCCGCGCCAAGTCGCCCGAACAGGTCATCCGCGAAATGACCTATCTTTCCGGCCGGTACGATACGACTCGCTTCCGGTTGGTCGATAACATCATCGATATGAAGTATGTCGATCAGTTGTTCGGGCGGTTCGCCTCGGATCGGTGCGACTTGGACGTGTTTATCGAATCCAAAAGCAACCTGCACAAAGACCAGATTCGGACGCTCGCGGCCGGCGGCGTCAAATGTATGCAGCCGGGATTGGAAAGCCTGAGCCAGACGCAACTCCGCGCGATGGACAAGGGCGTGAGCCCGCTGCAAAACATCGTCTGTTTGAAATGGAGTCACTATTACCG
>CAZZPI010000022.1:0-12420 GCA_964655865.1 uncultured Nitrospiraceae bacterium | reverse complement strand
CATGTGGGCGTTCTCGTGCGCCACGACATCGGCGACTCGTTCGAGCTCGCCGTGCGCCGCCGCGCGCTCATCCACGAGCAGGGCCGTTTCACGAAAGGTGATGGCGCCGAGGTTCTCCATGGCCCCTGAGGCAAAGTCGGGAATGGCCAGCAGGTCGAGCTTGTCTCCCGGATAGGGGATGCCGTAGTACGCCTCGAAGAACTGCAATGAGGCCACTGCGGCGTCCCGGCCGAAGCCGGCCAAGTGCTTCTTGCCGGGAACGGTCCACACGCGGATCGCGGTTTTCCCGACCAACCTCGGTTGGGTCGCCTCGAGATTGCCCACGAGGAAGGCGACAAGGTACGTGGACATCGGGATGGTGTCGGCAAACCGGACCACTTTCTTTCCGTCCACGCTCTCTTCAGATATGACCTTCGTGTTCGAGACAGCGGTCAGGGCAGGATCGATGACCAGGACCGTCGCAAAGACGGCCTTGAAATCCGGCTCGTCCCAGCAGGGGAAGGCCCGACGGGCATCTGTCGCTTCAAACTGCGTGGCCGCCAGTACATGCGATGCCCCGCGCTCATCCTTGTAAGTGCTGCGATAGAACCCGCGGAGCTTGTCGTTGAGGGTTCCCTGGAAAGTCAGGTGGAGATGCCACTCACCCGGCTCGAGGCGCGCAGGGAATCGAACGTGGCAACGCTCCGACGCCGCGTCGAGTTCGATCGCGCCGGCGTGTGTCTCGCCGGCGAGGTTCGAGAGGCGCGCGGCCCTGACCTCCAATTCTGCGCTGTTGCAGACAAGGGCTTGTGTCGGTTCGAGGATCGAAAGGGTGATGATCGAGGAGCCGGTAAATCGCGCTCGACCGAGATCAGGTTCAAGCCGAATCTCATAACGTTTGGGCAACGCGTGGCGTGGGAGCCGGTAAGGATCGGTCGGTTCGTGTGAGCGTATCGTGGTCATGCCGGTTCCTTGTGGATCAGACTTGCGGTCGGCCGGGGATGCTTGGCATGCAGAAAGGAAGGGCAGCTTCAGCGCCGTTAGGGCGAGCAGGGTCCTAGTACACCGGCAGCCGATGCTGCCGATGAAGTCCCGTCTGGTATACGTCGGACCTGGCCCTGAGCGCAGGCCGCCACTCATGACCTCATGGCAAACCGTGTCTCGACGCCGCCGGGAGTGCCGACCAGCAAGAGATCCGTTCGACCGACGAACAACCCCGTCTCGACCACTCCGGGGATGAGGTTGAGCTTGGTCTCCAGGTCACGTGGATCGGTGATGGTGCCGAGATGCACATCCAGGATGACATTGCCCGCTTCCGTCGTGAACGTAACCCCGTTGCGTGTCCGTAACATGGCCTTCCCCCCTGAGACCGCTTCGATCTGCCGCGCCGTGCTGCCCCATCCGAATGGAATCACTTCGAGGGGTAGGGGAAACGAATTCCCCAGCACCGGCACCAGCTTGCTCTGATCGACCACCACGATGAACTGCCTCGCCGCCGCCGCGACGATTTTTTCTTTGAGCAAAGCTCCTCCGCCTCCCTTGATAAGACTAAATTGGGGATCCACCTGGTCGGCCCCGTCGATCGCCACGTCGATGACCCAGGAATTTTCTTTCTCTAACAGAGGAATCCCCTGCTCCCTGGCGAGGTCCGCAGTTTCTCTGGAGGTCGGGACCCCTTGCAGCTTCATCCCGGCCTGGATCTTGGCTCCCAACGCCAAGATCACATGCTTCGCAGTCGAGCCGGTGCCGAGTCCGACGACCATGCCGTCGCGGACGTATTCCACCGCGGCCAACGCCGCCTGACGCTTGAGCTGGTCCAGATTCTGTTGGGTGGTCATGCAGCACTGCGTGCCTGCTCAGCGGCCACAGAGGCGGCGCCGAGCAAGGGGGTCTTGTCGTTCATCACCACTTTGACGGGAATCCCGCTCATTAACCGCTTGTAGCGGCCTTTGTTCGTAAAGGCTTTCATGAAGGTCCCGTCTTTCAATTTCGCGAGGAGCTTGGGTGCGATGCCGCCGCCGACGTAGAGTCCGTCCAGCGCCAGCGCCTTGAGGGCCAAGTTACCGGCCTCCGCTCCGTAGATCGACGCGAACAGGTCCAAGGTCTGCTTCGCGATGTCCGCCTGGCCTTTCAACCCGGCCGCTGCGATCTCCGCGGCGGGATCGCCCGCTCTGATCTTCTCGGCGAGCCAGGTCGGTTCGTTCTTCTTGGCGTCGCGCAAGTATTCGTAGATCGCATGTAGCCCCGGTCCCGAGAGCACCCGTTCGTAGCTCACGTGGAGGTAGCTACGCCGTAGATGACGCAGGAGTTCGATCTCGTTGTCGCTGTTCGGCGCGAAATCAGCGTGCCCTCCTTCGGACGGCATGGGCACATAGCGTTGTCCGTCCCAAAACAAGATGGCCTCCCCCAACCCGGTGCCGGCGGCAATCAAGGCCAGGGCCTGCTTTTTCTGGGGCGGGGACCCGGGGTTCAGAACATG
Source organism: uncultured Nitrospiraceae bacterium (assembly GCA_964655865.1). Taxonomy (GTDB): domain Bacteria; phylum Nitrospirota; class Nitrospiria; order Nitrospirales; family Nitrospiraceae; genus JBBIJI01. The sequence continues at coordinate 9,962 of CAZZPI010000022.1, read as the reverse complement.
AACCTCATCCGGTCTCAGGAACGGAATTCCATAGGCGGTCGCTTCCAAGTCGTTCAGCAAGCGAACCTTGGGAATGTCAAATTGTTTCGCGATCGCAGCGCCATCGACTACCCAAGGCAGATTGGTCGTGCGGGATTGGTTGTCGATGACGGGTCCTGCGACGCCGAAGCAAGCCGCCGCAAGCTTGACCGGCTGCTCGGAAAGGACGCCTTCGGATGTCGCTGGGTCGGGCTTGGCCTCGTCGGCTTCCTCGGTCTCCCCCGCTTGTGCCGGCTGCGGGGGGGCCAGGAATTCCTGAATGATCTCCTCGAGTGATTTGTAATCCCCACTATGGAAACTCCGGGCGCGAGTGGACTCGACTCGCTCGTGAGCCCAATCGAACAGGGCCAAGTTGGTCTTGGTACCTCCGATGTCGCCGGCAAGGATCATCGATTACTCCTCACAAGAAGAGATGGCCTGTTTCCTGAGAGTTAGTTCCGACGCAGCCCCGTGGTCGAGAAACCAGATCAGACGTCCGGTCTCAGGTTCAACCATCGATGCCGGCAATGATGAACCAGCGCCGTCCTTGTTCTCAAGGACCTGCCGGACTGTCGATGCCTTCTCCTGCCCGGTGACAAGGAACAAGACGACGTGCGCCTGGTTGATCAGCGGCAAAGTCATGGTCACCCGGTGGGGGACTCCGGTGGGTGCGGTGCCTTCCGCGACCAGACGAGTCCGTTCGCGGGCCGCCGCCGTGCCCGGAAAGAGCGAGGCCGTGTGGCCATCGGCCCCCATACCAAGCAAGATGAGATCCAGCTCCGGGACGACCGGCGCCGAATTCCGAGTGACCTTGCGTATGAGGCTCTCGTAGTCGGTCGCTGCCGCTGCCGGCTGATCCTCGCCCTTGACGCGATAGATCTGCGACGGCTGCACACGCAGCGGGTCAAAGAGGGTGGCCTTCGCCATCCCGAAGTTGCTGTCGGGGTGAGTCGGTGGGACGCACCGTTCGTCCCCGAAGAAAAACTGGACTTTCGTCCAATCGAGCCGTCGTGCGTAGGTGGAGTCGGCAAGCATCTGATGAAGCCGCTTCGGCGTCGACCCACCGGAGAGGGCGACCAGAAACCGACCTCTTGTTCTGATGCTTTCACTGCCGAGCCAGACGTACAGGTCGGCTGCCTCGCGCGCCAACTCGTCGCCGTTCTCCATGATGCGAATCTCTCGCGGTGTGCTCATGGCAATTGCACGGGTCATCGAGCGGGGTAGCCATGCCGTCTCGCCGATACTGGTCTTGGTGTGATGATCGGCATACCGATGAAGTCCACTCCTTCATCAGCGACGAGTGGAGCCCTGAACCTCGGGAAAGGAGCCCTCACAGCGCGGCGCTGACGTCGCTGTCGGTTGAAAGCCTCGCCGGGGCTTATCTTAGGGACGAGGTTCTGAAAAGGCAAACCATGCCTGCAGCGGGCTTACTTGTCTGTCGTGCGTCGGATGAGCAAGGGCATACCTTCGGTCACGGCCCAGGCCAAGGCCCGAGCCTGGTCCGACGCGAGAGTGAGGCGGACCGACGGGAGCGCTTCCGATCGGCCTCCGGTCATAAGGCGGACAACCCAGAGCCGGAGTGAACTCCAACACTCCTGCAAGAGACTGAGCGCCCATGACCAGGGGCTGGTGCGGGCGGAAGGGGAGACTCTGATGATCAGGGGAGGGTCATAGTGGAGTGTGTAGGCAACAGGCATATGCGCGATGGAGATGGGTTCCGGCTCCGAAGCTTCACCAGGGACGGTCTTCGGTCTAACGATGGGAGGTCGCTGTTTCAACCGATAGACGCCCGTGAGCTCGGGCTGGTCCGCTGCCTTCCATCTCTCGATCGTGAAGCGCTGCAACTCAACCCCTCGTCCCTTGATGAGGATGACGTTCGCCGGCAGGTCGAGTAGGAGGTACGTCTGAGGGTGACTGGCCACTTTGATTTCTTCCTCCAGGACGCGATTTGCTTCCCGGAGAGAGGCCGGGGTCGGTGATACAGCGGACGGCTTGCCTGGGAGATCGCCCGCCGCGAGGTCCCGTGAAACCGGTCCACTCACGAGCCACAGGGCGCAAAGGAGAAGACGAATAGACACTGCGGTGAGAAAAGATGAGGCTCAGAAGATGAGGATCGGGGTGCCGACTTTGGCGATCCTGTACACGGCTCTCAGGTCTTCGTCGCTGAGACGAATGCACCCATGAGTCACGTTTCGACCCAACAGCCGGGTGTACAGAGTGCCATGGATGAAGTAGCCCTTGCCGAACCCCAAAGCATACTCACCGAGCACGCCTGGTTCGACCCGCTCCGCCGGGTCACGGGGAACGCTCATTCCTTCTTCTATGAAGGCCCAGTCCGGTTTGACCCAGACCGGATTGGTCAGCTTGGATTGAACTGAAAATTCGCCGCGCGGTGTGTCGAAGATCCATTGCCCTCCGGCCTCTCCGGGCTTGTCGAGAATACTCCCGCTGCCGGTGGAGGCAACGGCCTCCAGCACCACATGATCCTTGCGTTTGACCCAAAGGTAGTTTCTGGCCGTGTCGACGACGATGTAGGAGGCGGAGGGCTGCAGTTGCGCAAGCTGGCGCTCCAAGGCTCGGTGTCGAACCTGGAGCATCTGAAACGTCCGAGCGTCGGTGGCATCGTCTTGGATGAACGACGCGTCTGACTCATTCAGGCTTCGACTTTGCGTCAGGGTCAAGAGCAGAAAGGTGAGACAGAGATAGAGGGCAGAAGAAGCCGCTCGTTTCATCGACTCAGGTCTCCTCTTCCAGCTCACTGAGGTTCGCAAGGGCGAGCGCGACCGCATTCTGCGAGTTCAACGCTCCCACGATCGTCACCGGGGTTCCCACCTCGACCAAGTCAAACACCTTCGCCATCTGCTGATTGTCCAGCATGACGCAGCCCAACGTTTGCGCCATCAGCTCGTTGTCGACCCCGTGGATCTCGATCTGCCCGCCGATCCCGCGTTCACCCGGGATGCGGCCGGCCTTGCGCGCTTCCCGGAATCGACGCCGATCATGCGCATTCGGGTAGTTGAGCGCGAGCGCTCGATAGTACTGGGTCTGGCCCGCCCCGCGTTTCCGCAGGATCCGGTATTCGCCTTCTGGAGTCGCCCCATCTCCTTGATAGCGCTTCTCGCGAATACCGTTGTACCCGAGACGCACGGGGTATGTTAGCATTTTTCTTCCGTGCTTGTAGAGGGTAAGGGTTCGCTCGGCTTTGCTGATGACGATCCCGGTGGTCCCGTGAGTCTTGGTCCAGTCGATGGTGCGTTTGGCCATGATCTTCCAGGCTTCGATCCGTGCCTCGTCGGCGTAGCGGCCGAGCTCTGTGGTCAGCACGGTGGATTGCGCCAGCAGAAGCTTCCCTGCGAGGTCGGACATCCGAAGCGACCGGTCATACTGCCCCTCCGCGAAGAAGGTGCGCGCCTGTTTGACGAGGAGATCCGTTTCGAGCAGCTTGTTTCCGAGAACCATCCGCCCTTCGATCTCGGAGATCTTCTGGTTCAGCGTGAGAAGCCGCTGCTCTATCCGCGTCAGCTTGTCTTCCGCCGTCGCGCGCTGCGAATCCCTGCGACGCGCGACCTCTGACGCGATGGTCACTCCCTCCTCGCGGAGTTGACGGAGCTCCGTTTCGAAATGATTGGGCTCCCATGGCCAACGGATGAGATCTTCCTCGGTTTGCAGCCGACCTTTCAAGGTGATCCATCGCTTCACAAACCGGGTGTACTCATCCGGCGTAAATTCCGCGGCACGATGGGCGACAAGCTCTTGATCAAGACGATCGATCGCCTCCACAAGCTCTTGCGGCACCCCTTGCGAGCAACTCACCAGGCTGATCGCGAGCGCCAGCGGCCATGCCTGAAGGCATGGCAGCCGAAGCCAGGTTGGAAAGAATCGAACGGCCACGAGACTATATTACCCCCTACTTCCCTTTCTTGGGTTGCGGTTTCGCTTTTGCTGCGCTGACTTTGGCGAGCGCCTGCTGGATTTCATTCGCCACCGCCTGGCTCTTGTCCTGAATCGCTTTGGCGTTGGTCTGGGCGGTGAGATAGTCCCCTTTATCGATGGCCATCTGCACCTGATTGAGGGAAGCCTTCAATCCTTCGACGTCGGTCTTGATGGCTTCCATCGCCGCACGGTCTTTGCCCGTCGGAGCCTTAGCAACGAGCTCCTGGGTCGTTTTCACCGAATCTTGCGCCGCCTGCTGAGCTTGGAGCGCCGCGTTCTTCGCCTCCTCTTTCTTTTTCTCCGCGTCTCCCTTTATACGCTCGGCTTCGGTCTTGGCGCTTGCGGCAAGCTGTTCGGCCTTTCCGTAGTCCCGCAAGAGGGCGAACTTGGCGTTCTGCTCTTCAAGTTCTTTCTTGACGTTGCTCAACAGCCCTTCAAGCTTGGCATAGTCTTGGGGGATGTAGGTCTGAGCTCCGCTCTCTTGCGCATCCTTCACGGCTTTTTGCGCCGCGTCGATTTGCTCTGTCGGCGCCTTCGCGCAAGCGGCCAACAATAAGAGCGCCAACGCGGCGCCCGTCGTCAATGCTCGATGCTTCATGATGTCCCTCCAGAGATCGATCCAATTCGTTCAATGGGACCCCGCATTGAATGCCACATGCAGGGTCCTCCAGTTGATGAGGAAGGCCACGAGCGCCTGTCCCTTAGGATGATGAAACTCAGCCCTTCTTCTGTTGGGCCTTCTTCGCTCTCTTGGCTTTCTTGCGCTTCTTCTTCTCCTCACCCTGGGGTTTCTTTTCTGCTTCAGGCTGAGCTGATTGCACGGGTGCGGTCGCCGCAGGGGCTGGCGGTGCCGTCGGTGCCGTTCCCTCCTGTGCGTTCACGAAGGTGCCGGTGAGGAACGTTAAGCTGACAACTAGGGCTAAGATACTCAATGCGAACTTCATCCTTCTATACACCTCCTCTCAAGTGGGTAAAGATAGCGATGACCTTACACACAATGAAAAAGCCTAAACGATCGCAATCGTAATGCCACAGGGGATCCGCTCGTTGCAAACCGCGTTTATCGAAAACTTTTGAAGGGTTAGCGCGCCAGGCCGAATCGTAGCAATGGCAATCCTGTGGCGGGTTTGTTAAAGCACACTGCAAAAGCGCCTCAGCGATCTCCGATGCCACGGGACTCTTGATGCGACCTCGCCATGTTGATTTCGACGGGATTCGCCTAGCGAGTGGATATCTGGAATTCGTCGAGGTGCGAGGGATTCCGGTCGAATTGACACTCTTCGGACCTCCCCCCTATAATGCCTCGTTGTTTACCACTGCGATGAGATCAAGGAGTCGGGCATGTCGTTCACGTTCCAGCAGCCGTCTAACCTGAAGCGGAAGCGCGAGCACGGGTTTCGCAAGCGGATGAAGACGAAAAATGGTCGCAAGGTCCTCGCTCGGCGACGGGCCAAGGGCCGAGCCCGGCTCACCGTGTGAACGCAGGACAGCTCATCCCCTGTTTGGCCGGGACACCCTCCGTTTTGCAATCATCCAACAAGGCCGCACTGGTCTCCCCTTTGGTGGCTAGGAAATGAGGGCGCGGCGCTTCGACCTCAAAGAGACAGGTGGTTGATTCGGGAGTGGGTTGCGTGCCGGGGGTCAGTGTCGTTTCGGCATTGTGATGCATGACTGGACTGCATGGACGCTCACAGCTCTTCTTGCGGAGCAGCCGAGAGATCGAACAAGTTAAGCAGCACGGGCAGCGAGTCTCAACGGCCTACTTCAACCTTCTTGTCTGTCCGGGCCGGCCAGGAAACAGTCGAATGGCCGTGATCGTCGGGAGGCGTTTCGGTCTGGCTGTCCGGAGAAATCGGGCCAAGCGAGTGTTTCGGGAGCTGGGCCGAGCGGTGTGGGAGAGCTTAAAGCCGGGGTACGACTTCCTGGTGTTCCCCAAGCGAGAGGCCCTCTCATTGCCTCATGACAGACTGCAACAGGCGTGGAACGACGCTCTCCGCCGACAAGGCATAATGGGTTAGGAAGGTATCATCCATGATACTCCGACGTCTCTGTGTCGCGGTGCTACGCGGCTACCAATGGGCGCTGTCCCCTCTTCTGGCACCTGCCTGCCGCTTTACACCGACCTGCTCGGAGTATGCCTGCCAAGCGATTGTCAGACACGGTATCTTTCGAGGATTGTTCCTAGCAGGTTGGCGGCTCCTACGATGTCATCCGTTCCATCCCGGTGGCCTGGATCCGGTGAAATAGGCTTGCGCCGCACGCATTGTGAGAGGCTATGGAAAAGCGCGTTGTTTTCTTCCTGATTTTGTCCCTCCTCATCATCGTCGGGTACGACTATTTGTTGAAGGAGCTGGGATGGCTTCCGCCTGCCCCTGAGGTGGAAAAGAATCGTCCCGCCGACCAGAGCAGCGCTCCGTCCGTCGCGGGGGAGGCCCGTCAGATGCCCAAGGCCGAGCCCGCTCCTGCCGACAACGCCATCGCGGTGGAACAGGCTGAGGCCGGCTCAAGCGGACCTGTGAAGACTCAAGTCGCAAGCAAAGAACAACTTGTAACGGTCAGCACACCTCTGATACGGGCTACATTCACGACCCGTGGCGCGTCGATCAAGAGCTGGGATCTTCAGCGCTATACGGCGAAGAACATCGACGGGATGAGGCCCGTTCAGTTGGTTCACTCCGGAGCCCAGTTCCAGGGTCCCCTCGCCCTGTCTTTCCGGGACCAAGGTATCGGCAATGAAGTGTCCAGCGCCTTATACGAAGTAGAGCAGGACTTCGATGTGCTGGACGCCCGGCATCCCGTGGGACACCTCATCTTTCGTCATCGGAGCGAGCCCAAAGGGGTTACGGTCGAGAAACGCCTGACCTTCCGTCATGATTCCTATCTGGTCGACGTTCAACTTACCGTAGCCGGGACAACCGGCGCAGTAGATGTGGAGTTGGGCACAAACTTCGGGATCGTGGAATGGGGAGAAGGATTCATCGGTCTGTTGGGCGCCGCCATGTTCGTCGACGGGAAAGTCGAAAAAGAAATGCCCGATGCCGTATGGGAGCGTCAAAGCGGAGTGCGGTGGCTCGCCCTCCAGGACAAGTATTTTCTCAGCGTCCTCGTGCCGAGCCAACCAGCTGCTGCAGTCGTGAAGAAAGAGGGTGACAAGCTCGTTTCTGGAGCGCTGCGACTGGAGGCGCCCGCTGGCAAGGGACCCATCGCGTTTCAGCTCTATGCGGGACCGAAGGAATTCGACACGCTGAAGGCGCTGAACATCGGACTCGAGGACACGATCGACTTCGGATGGTTCATTTTCGGGAGTTGGAGCGTGGTGAAGACCGTGGCCAAGCCGCTCTTCTACGTCCTGCGTTTCCTCTATGACTTTACGCACAACTATGGGGTCTCGATCATTCTGCTGACCTGTGCCATTAAACTCTTGTTCGTTCCCCTGCAGTACAAGAGCTATAAGTCCATGAAGCAGATGCAGACGATCCAGCCCCAGGTTGCGGCGTTACAAACGAAATACAAGGATGATCGCGACCGATTGAACAAGGAGCTCATCAAGCTCTATCGCGAGAAGCGAGTGAATCCCGTGGGAGGATGCCTCCCCATGGTGTTACAGATGCCGGTGTTCGTGGCCTTGTTCAACATCTTGTACATGACCATCGATTTGCGACAAGCCCCGTTCATCCTCTGGATTACTGATCTATCGGTCGCTGACCCATACTATGCGTTGCCATTGGTGATGGGAGTGACCATGGTCATTCAACAAAAGATCACTCCCACCACGATGGACCCAACGCAGGCGAAGATCATGCTGATTCTGCCGGCCTTCATGACGTTCTTGTTCATCACCTTCCCAGCCGGTCTTGTCTTGTATTGGTTGACAAACAATGTGTTGACCATCGCTCAACAAATCATCACCGAACGCTATGTCGCCTGGCGGAGACTTACCCAGGATATCGGCAGTGGGGCCGAAGCCGGCGCCTCCTGAGCGCCCTCCCATCCCATCGACGCGAGCTACTCGTCTTTACTTGTGAGGCCGAGACATGGCCGTGAAACATGCATTGGACGATACGATCTGCGCCATCGCCACCCCTATGGGCGAGGGCGGGATCGGCATCGTCCGGGTCAGCGGGCCACAAGCGATCGACCTGGTCGCTCCGCTGGTGAAACTGCGGTCGGGTCTGCCCCTCAAGAATGCCCAAAGCCACCATCTTTACCCGGCGGATGTCGCGGCACCGAATCGCGACAACCCGGCGAGCGCCGAGCCTGCGCAGGCCATCTCTGCTCAGAACGCAGAGAATCTTTTGGATGAAGTTCTAGTCGTGGTGATGCGCAAACCACGGTCCTTCACGGCTGAAGACGTCGTGGAGCTCCATTGCCATGGCGGAGCGATCATCCTTCACAGCATCTTGAGCGAATTGGTTCGCTCGGGTGCCCGACTAGCCGAGCCGGGAGAATTCACCAAGCGCGCGTTCCTTAACGGCCGGCTTGACTTGGCCCAGGCCGAGGCGGTGTTGGAGACGATCCGCGCCAAGACCGAAGTGGGCCTCAAGCTGGCGCAGCGGCAACTGCGCGGGAAAGTCTCCGAGATCGTCGGTGCATTGCGGACTGAGTTGGTTCAGGTGCTGGTGGAGATCGAAGCAGGTATCGACTTCGCCGACGAAGATATCCGGTTCATGGAGCATGAAGAAGTCGGAAAACGAGTGCGGGGTATCAGGTGCCAGATCGAGAGCATGATCAGCATCGGACAAGCTGGACGTGTGCTGCGGGAAGGGGCAACGGTTGCGATTGTGGGCCGTCCAAACGTCGGAAAGTCGAGTTTGCTGAATGCCCTCGTTCACCGAGAACGAGCGATCGTCAGCCCGATTCCCGGCACCACACGGGATGTCCTGGAAGAGTGGGTCAGTTTCGACGGTCTGGCCGTTTGCTTGTTGGATACGGCGGGACTGCGTGTTACGAGCGATCCGGTGGAGACGGAAGGGATCAAGCGCGCGCTTGCCGCTCGACAGGATGCAGACTTGGTCCTTGCGGTGATCGACAGCTCGGAGATGTTGACAGCCGAGGACACGGAGTTGCTCAGGAGCCTCGCCGGCCGATCCTATGTCATCGCGATGAGCAAGAGTGACCTGCTACCGCGTCTCGATGAACAGACGATTGCAGGCGTGTGTGATTCCGCTCGCACAGCAGCGATTCGGAAAGTGTCCTCCAAGACAGGACAGGGGCTCGATGCCATCAAAGCCTCGATCCGGTCGAGTCTTGTCCGTCCGGACCTCGAGGCCCGCGAATCCGTGCTGGTTACCAATGCTCGACATCTCGATGCGCTGAGGAAGGCACAGGCGTGCCTTGAAAGAGTGCTGGGATGCGTCACGGACCGGGCTCCGGCAGAGTTGCTCGCGGCGGAGCTGCGAGCAGCGGCCGATGCGCTGGGAGAGATCACGGGGGAGATCACGACCGACGAGATCTTAGACGTCGTGTTCTCGCAGTTTTGCATCGGGAAATAGGGAGCGACCGGTGGCAGAGGCATTCGACGTCATTGTGGTGGGTGGGGGCCACGCTGGATGCGAGGCGGCCCTGGCGTCCGCGAGAATGGGGGCGAGGACGCTGCTCCTCACCATGGATGTCGATCGCATCGCACAAATGTCATGCAACCCGGCAGTGGGCGGTATCGCGAAAGGGCATTTGGTCAAAGAAGTGGACGCCCTCGGCGGCGAAATGGGCCAAAACACGGACCGTGCCGGAATTCAGTTTCGCATGTTGAATACGAGCAAGGGGCCTGCGGTCCGGGCGCTGCGTGTGCAATGCGACAAGAAGCTGTACAGAGAGACGATGAAAGCCACCCTGCTCGCCCAAGAGAACCTTGCCGTCAGACCAGGCACGGTGGATCGCTTGGTGACGTCAGGTCAGCGTGTCACCGGGGTGGTGACCGATAGTGGCGACCGAATCGACGCGGGTGCGGTGATCCTGACTTCAGGTACTTTCCTTAAGGGACTTATTCACATCGGGCTGAGCCACTTCCCCGC
>CAZZPI010000021.1:0-13086 GCA_964655865.1 uncultured Nitrospiraceae bacterium | reverse complement strand
GCCCTGGCCTCCGACATGCTATCGATCACGACGATGGAGATCGTGGACAACGCGGTGATGCTCGTCATCCCCGGCGCCATGAACGCCGGACTCGCCGACTCATTGTTCTGGGCGAGCCTCTTCGCATCGCTCATCCTCGCCGGACTGGCCGCGTTCCCCGTCAATCGCTGGTTGATCGCGCGAGGCCGTGGACACGCGTTGATCCACGGTCACCACGGGTGAAAGTCGAGGCGAGCAACGTCATGACCGAGGCGCTTGACTTCCTGACGCAGTACGGAGCCGCGATCCTGTTCGCGGTCGTGTTCGCCGAACAAATCGGCTTGCCGCTGCCCGCGATTCCGCTGCGGGCACCCATTGCTCCAAGATTGCAATGGGTCCCGGCCGGGGTGCTCGTCGGTACCGGGGCCATGAACCTGTGGGGTGCGCTCGCTATCGCGGTGCTTGCGGCCCTGGCTGCGGATTGGATCTGGTACGAGTTGGGGCGGCGGCGGGGCAGGCAGGTATTGAGTCTGCTCTGCCGCATCGCCCTCGAGCCGGATTCCTGCGTGCGTCGGACCGAAGAGCTCTTCAACAAGCACGGGGTCCGCTCGCTGGTCCTGGCGAAGTTCATCCCGGGATTGAGCACGATCGCGCCCCCGCTCGCGGGCATCGTGGGACTCACAGTTCCGCTTTTCTTGGTGTATGACGGCCTCGGCGCATTGCTCTGGGCCGGGTCCAGCTTGGGCATCGGCTACGCCTTCAGCGACCAGATCGAGCACGTGTTTGCGTACGCGAATCACGTGACCCCTGCCGTGCTGAGTGCCGTCGCCGGTGCCCTGATCGGGTACATCTCTTACAAAGCGGTGCATCGTCTGCGGCACCTCCGGCAAGCACCGCGCTTCACGGTCGCGCAATTGAAGCAAAGACTGGAGACGGACGATCCTCCCCTCCTCATCGACGTGCGGCCACGTGCGACGGCGACGGTTGAGCGAGGTCTTCCGGGAGTGCTGCTGATCCCGTTGGGGGAACTGTCTCATCGGCATGGCGAGCTCCGGCGCACGCGCGATCTGGTCTTCTATTGCGACTGCCCGGCGGATGCGGCGAGCGCCCAAGCCGCACTGCTCATACGCGAGAAGGGGTTTAACGGGACGTGGGCCTTGGCCGGCGGCATCGAGGCCTGGCGGAAACACGAGCGAGCGGCGGGGGACAGAGAACACACTGGGCTCCGGTCCGTGACCGCATGAACAGGGCATCGGAGATCTTGAGATGTTGAAGATCACGCACTATTCGAACGAGACTTCGACGACGCTGAGGCTCGAAGGACGCGTCGCCGGACCTTGGCTGGCGGAACTCGCTCGGAGCTGGCAGCGCGTGTTAGAGTCCGAACCGAACTCCAAGGTGGTTGACCTCACCGGGGTGACATTCATCGAGCCGCAGGGAAGACGAATGTTAAGCCGGATGTGGAGGGAGGGAGCCGAATTCGTCGCGACGGGGTGCCTCACCAAGTGCATCGTGGAAGAAATCACAAGGTCCGGCCGGGCTGGATCATCGAAGCCAAGCCGCATGCGGACCCGGTGAGCGGACGCTTCCCCTCGCCCAGTCAGTCACGGACACGAGGGTGGTGCTTCCCTTCCTGCTCGAAGTGCTGATCGCCCGTCACTTGTTTCGGACATGACGCGACCGCTAGGATGAGTCATGTAGTTTAGGGACGGAGTGCGCTGGATTTGGATGTGTTCATGGGGATCGCAACGATGAGGCGGATCGTGAGCTGTGAACGAGTTGTTGGCGTCATTCTCGCTTGGGCCGCCCTCGCAGGGTTGCTCGGCTGCAAGCAAGAGGCGGCCTCCAAGCAGTCCCGCTCGATCCCGGAGGTTCAGGTGGTGACGGTGACGACCCAAACGATCCCCGATGAACCCGAGTTTATCGGACAGGCCGAAGCCTCCCGCGTCGTCGAGATCAGGCCGCAGGTGACGGGGATCATCAAACAACGCTTTTTCTCCGAGGGGCGCGACGTGAAGAAAGAGGCCCCCCTCTATCAGATTGATCCCGTGCCGTTCAAGGCAGTGGAAATCAGCGCCAGGGGGAAAGTCGCGCAGGCCGAGGCCCGACTGGTGCAGGCCAGGCAAAACCTGGCCCGGGTCAAGCCGCTTCTGACCGAACAGGCGGTCAGCCAGAAAGACGTCGATGACGCGGTGGCGGAGGAGCTCGCCGCCAAGGCCGCCCTGGAAGCGGCCAAGGGCGACTTGGTCAAGGCCAAGTTCGATCTCGACAACACCCTCATCGTCGCGCCCATCGACGGATTGATCGAACGGACCCGCTATTATGAGGGACGGCTGGTCACGGCGCAGACCGATCTGTTGACCGTCATTCATCAGGTAGACCCGATGTACGTGATCGTGAGCGCCCCGGAAAGCTTCCTCTTGAAGCGAAGGCGGGACATCATCGCGGAGCGAATTCAACATCCGGGGATTTATCAACTGACGGGGAAGATCACCTTTGTCGACGGCACCACCTATGCCCACGAGGGCGTGCTGGATTTCGCCGATGTCGGCCTTCGGACTGACACGGGCTCACGGCAGGCGCGGGTGGTCTTTCCGAATCCCGATCGTGTGTTGCTGCCCGGCCAATTCGTGACCGTGCGCTTCCATGGAGTCTCGAAGCCCAACTCCATTTTGATTCCGCAGCGAGCGGTGCAGCAGGGACCAGTGGGTCAGGTCGTGTATGTGATCGGGAATGAAGACAAAGTGGAAGTCCGAGATGTGAAGGCGACCAACTGGCAGGGCGACCAGTGGCTCATCGAGGAAGGTCTGCAGCCAGGGGAGCGGGTCATGGTGGATGGGTTTCAACGAGTGATGCCGGGAACACCTGTCAAGCCCGTGGTCGTTGCCGGCGCCCCGACCGGGTCTCCGACGACTCCCGGCGCCTCGTCCAAAGCGGAACAGATGCCATGAGTTCGAGTTTCTTCATCGAGCGCCCGATCTTCTCGGCCGTCGTCTCCATGATCATCGTGGTCGTGGGGCTGGTCGCGATGCTCACCCTCCCCGTCGCCCAGTTCCCCGAGATCGCCCCGCCCGTCGTGCAGATCGATGCCGACTACCCGGGCGCGAGCGCGGACGTGGCGGCGGAGTCCGTCGCGCGCCCGATCGAGCTGCAGCTTCCGGGAATCGACAATCTGCTCTACTACGACTCCACAAGCACGAACGACGGGCACGTGGCGATCAAGCTTTCGTTCGAGATCGGAACGGATGTGGATACCGCGCAGGTTCAGACCCAGAACCGCGTGAACCTGGCCGAGCCGCAGATTCCACAGGAGGTGATCCGGCGCGGCATTTCGATCAAAAAAACGTCGCCGGACCTGCTCCTGGTCATCACGATTGAATCGCAGGACCCGCGATTCGACCAGTTCTTTCTGTCGAACTTCGCGATCCTGCGCGTCCTCGACAACATCAAGCGGCTCCAGGGCGTGGGGGACGCCTTCGTGTTCGGCGGACAGGACTACAGCATGAGGATCGTCATGGATCCAGTTCGCATGGCGCAGCTCATGCTGACCCCGACCGATGTCATCAACACAATTCGAGAACAGAACCGAGACTTCCCGGCCGGCATGGTCGGGCGCGAGCCTGCCCCACCGGGAACCGAGCTGACGATTCCGGTCATCACGAGGGGACGGCTGAGCGAAGTCGCCGAATTCGAAGACCTGATCGTACGCGCCCTGCCCGATGGTTCCACGGTCCGCCTCAAAGACATTGCGCGGGTAGAACTGGGTCCGCAATCCTACAACCTCGAGGGTCGGTTCAAGGGCCGACCGACCACCTTCCTGATCACATTCCTGGCCCCCGGCGCGAACGCGCTTGAGACGGGCCAACGGATCCGCGCCGAGATGGCGAAGTTGAGCAAGATGTTCCCGCCGGGGGTGCACTACGACGTCCCCTATGACACGACGAAGTTCATCGATGTCTCGATCAAGGAGGTCGTCAAGACGCTCTTCGAGGCGCTGGTTCTTGTTATCCTCGTCGTCTACCTCTTCTTGCAGTCCTGGCGCGCGACGATCAGCCCGGCCGTCGCGGTTCCAGTCTCGTTGATCGGCGCCTTCGCCGGCATGTCGGCGCTCGGCTTCTCGATCAACACGGTCACCCTCTTCGGCCTGGTCCTCGCGATCGGCATCGTCGTCGACGACGCAATCGTGGTCGTGGAAAACGTCGCCCGACACATGCGGGAGGAGTGCTGCTCCTCCAAGGAAGCGGCGAAACGGGCAATGGCCGAAGTGACCGCGCCGGTCATTGCGATCGTGCTCGTGCTCTGCGCTGTCTTCGTGCCGGTCGGCTTCCTCGGCGGCATCACCGGCGAGCTGTACAAGCAATTCGCCATCACGATCGCGATGTCCGTGATCATCTCCGGCCTGGTGGCGCTGACGCTCAGCCCGGCGCTCGCGGCCGTGCTGTTCAAGCCCGGGCAGCAGGATTCCCCCAACCGCTTCTTTGTCGCGTTCAATCGTCTCTTCGACCGGAGCCGTGACCGCTACCTGGATGGCGTCGGCCGGGTGCTCGGCAGGGTGGGGCTCTCCCTCGCGGTATTCGCGGTGCTCATTGCCGTCGCCGTCGCGCTGATCGGGACGCTGCCGCGCGGGTTCCTGCCCGATGAGGACCAGGGATACTTCATCACGATCGTCCAGCTTCCTGACGGCGCGTCTAAGCAGCGCACGCGGGAGGTCGTCGGCAAACTGGAACGTTTCTATCTCGGGATTCCGGAGATCCACAGCACCGATGCCCTGATCGGCCAGAACTTCGTGTTCGGGACGCGAGGAGGCAACGCAGCGACGATCTTCACGCCGCTCAATCACTGGGATACGCGCCCGAGCCAGGAAGGGCACGTCAAGACGCTCATCGGGCGGGCCTTCGGAGAGTTTGTCAGGATCCCCCAGGCCTTGATCCTAGCCTTCAACGCGCCGTCGATCCGGGGTCTTGGCGCGACGGGCGGGTTCTCGGTGCAGATCCAGGATCCGAGCGGCGGCGACTTCGGGAAGTTCGAGTCGGTCGCGCAGCAGTTCATCGCCAAAGCCCGGCAGGATCCGGCCATCGGCGCGATCGGGACGACTTTCCGTGTCAGTTCCCCGCGGCTCTATGCCGAGATCAATCGGGAACGCGCCAAGGCGCTCGGGGTGCCGATCTCGGAAGTCTTCGACACGCTGCAGGCCTTGTGGGGGAATTACTATGTGAACGATTTCATCAAATTCGGTCGCGTCTATCGCGTGTTTACCGACGCCGAGCCGCAGTACCGGGCGAAGCCCGAGGACATCAGCAAGATTTACGTGCGCGCGCTCGGTTCCGATGGAGCCCGGATGATCCCGCTCGACACCGTGGTCACGACGACGTTCCGGAGCGGACCGGATCCTGTGACCCATTTCAACGGCTCCAATACCGTGCTCATGCTGGGCGCCGCCGCCGCGGGCTACAGTTCCGGGCAAGCCCTTGCGGCTCTCCAGCGTGTCGCCCAAGAAGTCCTCGAGCCGCAGGGCTATACGCTCGACTGGAGCGGCATTTCGTACCAGGAAGCCAGGGTCGGCAGCAAATCGGTCTTTGCGTTCGGTTTCGGCCTGCTGATGGTCTTCCTTGTGCTCGCCGCCCAATTCGAGAGCTGGGTCGTGCCGCTCGCTGTGATCCTCGCCGTGCCGTTCGGGGTGTTCGGCGCGCTCGGCGCGGTTTGGGTCCGTGGCATGACCAACGACATCTACGTCCAAATCGGACTGGTAACCCTGATCGGCCTCGCGGCCAAGAACGCCATCCTGATCGTCGAGTTCGCCAATCACCGGTACTTGAACGGGCAACCGTTGATGCAAGCCGCCATGGAAGCTGCCAGGCTCCGATTCCGGCCCATTGTGATGACCTCGATGGCGTTCATCGGGGGCGTGATTCCGCTGGTCTTCGCCACGGGCGCGGGCGCGGCGAGCCGGCAGTCCATCGGCACCGGGGTGTTCGGCGGCATGCTGGCGGCCACGTTCCTCGCGATCTTTTTCGTGCCCTTGTTCTACGTGCTCGTGCGTGAGCTCAGTCACCGCCTGCGCCGGCCGCACAAACGTTCACTCCCGACACCGCCGGCCGAGCCAGCGGCTGATGAGGAGGAATATCAACATGCGTAAATGGGTGATCCCGATCATTCCGGTCTTTTTCGTGTCCTGTGCCGTGGGTCCGGACTATGAAAGACCCCCCGTCCCTTCCTATGAAGAATTTCGCATGTCGGAGTCCACGGATCCGAACTCGATCGCGAATCTGGGCTGGTGGGAGCTGTTGCGGGACGAAGAACTGCAAAAGCTCATCCGTATCGCCCTGGAAGAAAACAGGGATCTGCGCCGGGCCGTCGCGAGCGTCGATGAATTCCAGGCCCGCGCGCTGGTCGCCAAAATGGATTTCGCGCCTCAGTTGAGCAATACGACCAGCACCCCGGCCTTCGGTCGCAAAGCCGAATTCGCCTTCCCCGGTTTTCCCAACCCCTTCAACTACTATACGCAAGGCAACTTGGCGTGGGAGATCGACGTCTGGGGACGCATCCGCCGGTCCAACGAAGCGGCCTGGGGGGACCTCATCGCGCGCGAATGGAACCGACGGGCCGTGATTCTCCAACTGGTGAGCGGCGTGGCCGAGGCCTACTTCGACCTCCTCCAGTTCGACATGCAGTTGGAGATCGCCAAGCGCACGGTGTCGGCGTGGGAGGAATCCGTCCGGATCGGCCGCGCCCGGTTGCGCCAGGGGGTGATCAACAAGCTGGACGTCGACCAGTTCGAAGCGGAACGGGCCAACGCCGCGGCACGGGCGGCCGAGTTGGAGCGCCAGATGATCCAGAAGGAAAACCAGATCAGCGTATTATTGGGTCGGAACCCTCGGCAGATTCCGCGCGGCCGCTCGCTCACGGAACAAGTGCTGCCGCCCGAGGTGCCTCCCGGGCTTCCCTCGGAGTTGCTGAAACGCCGACCCGACTTGGTTCAAGCCGAGCGGGAATTTGCGGCGGCGACGGCCAGAATCGGAGTGGCCAAGGCCGAACGGTTTCCGAAAATCAGCATCACAGGGATCCTCGGCGTGGCCAGCCCTCAGCTCCGTCGCCTGATCGCCGACGAGACCTATTTCGCGGTGGTCGGGCCGGGCTTGATGGCCCCGTTGTTCAACGCCCAGATTCTGGGATTCCAACAAGAAGCGGTCGAGGCGCAAGCGCGGCAGAGCGCGGCCCAATACGAGCAGACGATCCTCGTGGCGTTCAAAGAAGTCGAAGACGCCTTGGTGGCTGTGCGCACGGCTCGTCAACAACGAGAGGCGCAAGCGGAACAGGTCGAAGCCTTGCGCTCGGCCCTGCGATTGGCCAATCTGCGATACAAGGGCGGGCTCGCCAATTACCTCGATGTCCTCATCGCTCAGCGGAATCTCTTCGAGGCGGAACTGGCGCTCACCGGCAGCCAACGGCTGCACCTGGTGTCTATCGTCCTCCTCTATAAGGCGCTCGGCGGTGGCTGGTCTCCGGAGGAAGCGGCAGGCCCGCCACCTGTCACACGCGTGACCTCCCCCCAAGGCTAGCGGTCGGTCCGTTCACTCTTCAACATCTCCAGTTCCGGTATCTTGAGGGCGCAGACCGCTTCTTGAATGGCGGTAATGGCGTCCGGTCGCGTGAATCCCTTTCGCCAGGCCAGCCCGATGCGTCGCTCCGGAACAGGCTTCTGAAAATCCACGACGGCCAGCCGCTTGTTGTGATGTTTGGCGGTCACCGCGCTGCACGGCATCACCGTCACACCCAGGCCTGACGCGACCATCTGTCGAATCGTCTCCAGCGAGTTCCCCTGCAGGCCTTCCGTATCGGCGCGACTCAGTTCGGGACAGGATTCCAGGACCTGCTGCCGGAAGCAATGCCCCGCGTGTGGCAGCAAGACGCGCTCGCCGCTCAGCGCCTTGGAATCGAGGCGCGACTTTCTGGCGAAGGGATGATCGATCGGCACGACCGCCTTGAAGGGTTCGTCGTACAAGGCCTGCGTCAGGATGCCGGGCTCGTCGAAGGGCAACGCGATCATGATCACGTCGATCTTGCCGCTTTTGAGCATGGCCGTGAGATTGGCCGTCAAATTCTCCTCGATCTCGATGGGCATCTGCGGGGCACGCTTGTGGAGGAGCGGAACGAGGTCCGGCAAGAGATAGGGCCCGACCGTGGCGATGACCCCGAATCGCAAGGGGCCGATGAGCTGGTTCTTGCCCTGGGCGGCGAGCATCTTGATCTGTTCGGCCTCCTCGAGAACCCGCTGAGCCTGCTGCACGATCCGTTCGCCGAGCGGAGTGAGGACGACCTGATGCTTGCGCCGGTCGAAGATGGCCACGCCCAGCTCGTCCTCAAGCTTCTTGATCGCCAGGCTCAAGGCCGGTTGCGTCACGCAGGCCCGATCCGCCGCCCGTCCGAAGTGGCCTTCCTGGGCCAGGGCCACGATGTACTGCAACTCCGTAAGCGTCATGGGCGCCTCTCGAGTGATAAGCATCGTTAATCGATTACGCATATATTATCAATTGGACTGATGACTCCGCCAGCGGTATCGTGAACATCATGATCAAGACCGAACATGAGAGGGACACATACGGAAAAGGAGGATCAGCCATGAAGAGGACACGCACTATCGCGAGCGGGCTGGCGGGCGCCATGCTTGCGGCTCTTGCCGGATGCGCAACGGGAGCGGGAATGGGCAATGAGCGGAGCGAGGGATCGGTATCCACAGGCCCGGGCACCGTGACCCAGCGCGAGGCGGGAGACCTGGCGTTCCAGTACCGTCGGCAGGCGATGGAATACCGGGAGCTGGCTCGCCGCCTTGAACTGGAAGCAGATGTTGCCACCCGTCAGTCCGGCGGCATGTCCGAGCAGTCGCAGCGGAGTCTCGAAACGGCAAGGGCTCTGTGGGCCTCCGCCGAACAGGCGGACGAACTTGCGCGGGCGTATCGACGGCAGACCCCGCACGGACAGGTGTACTAGGCGCCCCAGCCAACCAAGGAGGCAAGCGAGATGAGACGATCACAGCTGTTGGGGGTCGGATTGCTCTGTAGCATCGGAATTATAGAGGCCATCGTGTGGCTGCCGTCGACCGGGATGTCAGGTGAGCCGAGGCCAGGGGCGTCACATGAAGCGCCGGTCCCGCTCGGCTTGGAAGACCCGAGCAGTTATATTCCGGCGGACAATCCTCAGACCGACAAAAAGATCGAGCTGGGGCGCATCCTGTTTTTCGACAAGCGGCTCTCGAAGGACAACACCATCGCCTGCGCGAGTTGCCATCTGCCGACCATGGCCTTCACTGATGGGAAGCCGGTTTCGACCGGCATCAATAAGCTGAAGGGTGGCCGGAGCGCGCCGGCCGCGATCAACCGGGTGTACAGCAAGGCGCAATTCTGGGACGGTCGAGCCGACACGCTAGAAGATCAGTCGATCGGCCCCTTCGTCAACCCCGTCGAACACGGGTTCATCGACCACGATGAGATGGTCGCAAAGATGAGGAAGATTGCGGGCTATCGAGCATTGTTCCAGGAGGTGTTCGGGCGAGAGATCGTGATCGGCGATGTGGGCCGGGCGATCGCCAGCTTTCAGCGAACCATTCTCTCCGGCAACAGCGCCGCGGATCGGTTTGACGTCGGCGGAGACGAGAAAGCCCTCTCGGAGTCGGCTCAACGCGGATTGGAATTATTCCGCGGGAGGGCTCGCTGCACGCGCTGCCATTCCGGCTTCAACTTCACGGACGAAAAGTTTCACAATCTTGGGATCGGCTGGGATACGAATACCGTGGACCTCGGCCGCTATATGGTGACCAAGAACGCGGAGGATATCGGGGCATTCAAGACGCCGACCTTGCGCGAGATCGCGCGCACGGCCCCGTACATGCACGACGGGCGGTTTAGGACGCTCGAAGAAGTGAGCAATTTCTACAACCAGGGAGGGATCGCGAATCCCTATCGGGACAATACGCTGATTCCGCTCGAGTTGAGCGAGCGGGAAAAGGCCGACCTCGTGGCGTTCTTGAAATCGCTCAACGGCGAGGGGTGGCAACACATCACCCCGCCGAAGTCGTTTCCGAAGTAGACGGTCCTTCGGTCCGTGCGGGAAGGTGGGGCAGCTTGCCTTCCCGGCGGCGCGCTCGACGGCGGTTGACAGGTGTGCGACCTTCTCGTTAGGGTCGTCTTCGTTAAATTTGGGTGACCGTTCCACTCCGCGCCAATCGCGAGCGAGGCGAGACAGACGCGCGGCGCGACAGAACATTTCGACGGGCGGTCCCTGGGAAGGCAAGATCGGCTATTCGCGAGCGGTGCGGATCGGGGCCCACGTGCAGGTGTCGGGATCGACGGCCATGACGCCGTTCAGGCTCGTCGGCAAGGGCGATCCCTACGCCCGAACCATTCAGGCGTTTAAGGCGGTGAGGCTGCGCTCAAGCAGGCAGGCGCCTCGCCGGCGGACGTGGTCCGCACCCACATCTACATGGCGAACATCGATCAGTGGCCGGAGGTCGGCCGCGCCCACGGCGAGGTCTTCCGAACGTTCACGCTGGCCACGACGATGATTGAAGTCAAGCGACCGATCGATCCCGAAAGGTTGGTAGCAGTCGAAGTTGATGCCATCGTGTCGCACGGATAACCGGCGCGAGCAAGTGGCGAGTGCAACCAAGTCAACCCTGAGACCGTCGGTGGCGGCTCGACACCTTGCGACGGTCGATCCGGTGATGCGGCGGTTGATCCGCCGAATCGGCCCGTTCACCTTGCAGCCTCGAATGGGGCGCTCGCCCTTTGAATCGCTGGCACGCGCGATCGCCTATCAACAGCTACACGATAAAGCCGCCGAGAGCATTCTCAAGCGCTTCATCTCGTTGTTCCCCGGCCGGCACTTTCCTCGGCCGGACGATGTGCTCGCCATCGACCCGGAAGCGATTCGGCGTGCGGGATTCTCCAGAGCGAAGACTGCGGCCCTCCACGACCTGGCCGCCAAGGTGATCGACGGGACGGTGCCGGCGGGTCGCGTCGTCCGTCGATTGGACGACGAGGCGATCATCGAACGGCTCACGGCGGTGCGGGGCATCGGGCGGTGGACGGTGGAGATGCTCTTGATCTTCCAGTTGGGGCGGCCGGATGTCCTGCCGGTCCACGATTTCGGCGTCCGCAACGGGTTTCGCATTGCCTACGGGCGTCGGACCATGCCGACGGCGAAACAGGTGTTACGATACGGAGAACGCTGGAAACCCTATCGCACCGCCGCCGCCTGGTACCTCTGGCGGGCGGCCGATCGGGCAAAGGGAGAGATCACGGTGCTCTGATGGCGGATCAACAGAAACGGCTCGACACCAACGTCGCGGGCAACTTCTACGTGGATGCCACCTGCATCAACTGCGACACCTGCCGGCAGTTGGCGCCGATGAGCTTCGAAGAAGTGGGCGACTACTCCGCCGTCGTGCAGCAGCCGGAAGGCGAGCACCAGGTCCATCATGCCTATCAGGCGCTTCTCGCTTGCCCGGTGGGATCGATCGGCACGGAGCAGAGTGACAAGGCCCGCCTGCAAGCCGCGATGGCGAGTTTTCCGCTCCATCTGGAGGATGGCGTCTACTATTGTGGCTTCAACTCGGAAAAGTCGTTCGGGGCCAACAGCTTCTTCGTGCAGCATCAGGACGGCAACTGGCTCATCGATTCGCCGCGGTACATCAAGCATCTGATCGAAGCCTTCGAACGGATGGGCGGGCTCCGTTACATCTTCCTTACCCACGAAGACGACGTGGCCGACGCGGACAAGTATGCGAAACGGTTCGGGGCGAAGCGGATCATTCATCGCGAAGACACCACAGCGGTGCCGGATGCGGAGTGGATCGTGGACGGCACCGACGGGATCGAGCTCGCCGCCGACTTTGTCGCGATCCCCGTTCCTGGCCACACGCCCGGCAGCATGGCGTTCCTCTATAAGGAGAAGTTTCTCTTCACCGGCGATCATCTCTGGTGGGAGCCGGAGAACGAATCACTCGGGGCGCCCATTCGGCTTGTCTGGAGAAAACGGGCGCTGGTCGATTCCATCGCAAAGCTCCTCGACTATCGCTTCGAATGGGTGCTCGCCGGACATGGGGATCGCGTCAAGATGCCGGTGGCGGAAATGCGACGCCATGTGGAACGTCTGCTGGAACACCGGCGAGTGGTGCCGGTCACCAGAAGAACTTGAGCCAGAGGTACAGCGTGCTGATCAGGAGCGACCCGAGCATCACGGGTAGCCCCAGCGCGAGAAATCGCCAGAAGCTGATGTGATGGCCGGCCCGCCGGGCCAAGTCCACGATCACCACGTTGGCCGACGCCCCGATCAAGGTCCCGTTTCCTCCAAGACAAGCGCCCAAAGCCAGTGCCCACCAGAGCGGTAGAATGTCCGGTTGATGGACGAGCGCCTGATAGTCCGGCACATCGGGGTGGAGCGAGCGGGCGAGGTCCACGATCAGAGGATTCATCGCGGCCACATATGGAATGTTGTCGATGACCGCCGAGAGGATCGCCGACCCCCACAAGACCGTCATCGTGGTCGCGACGACGCGACCCTGCGTGATGTCCACGACCTGTTGGGCGACCGCGCGGATGGCCCCGACCTTGACTAATCCGCCCACAAGGATGAAAAGCCCGATGAAGAAAAAAATCGTCTTCCACTCCACTTCCATCAAGTAGTCCATTTCCTGATGATTGCCCGATGCCTTTGCATGCCCATGGCCTACGAGCATGAAGAGGCTCGCGCCGAGCAACGCGACGGTGGCCGGCTGCAGGTGCAGGACGCTATGCAGACAGAACCCTATGGTCGTGAGCCCGAGCAGCCAGAGCGACTTGGTCAGCAGCTTCCGATCCTTAATCGCTTCCCTGGCCCTCAGACGAAGGATGGCCTCGCGTAGATGCGGCGGCACCGACAAGGACCGACCGGCGACCAGCCAGAGTCCGCAGACGAACGCCAGCAGGATTCCTAAGGCCGCAGGCCCAAGGACGAGCAAAAAGTCGAGATAGGTCAAGTCGGCCTTGCTCGCGATCATGATGTTCGGCGGATCGCCGACCAGGGTGCCCGTCCCGCCGATGTTCGAGGCCAGCGCTTCAGCGACCAGGTAGA
>CAZZPI010000020.1:2691-13156 GCA_964655865.1 uncultured Nitrospiraceae bacterium | reverse complement strand
GGGTCGGGGGACTTCGGGGGTTGTGGCATCTTGTTTGCGCGGGGGCTAATCGGGCGGTTTCTCGAGGTGTCGGTCGAATGTCCGTTGAGCGTGTGCATGGAGCGAGACAAGAAAGGCACCTACCAGAAAGGAGTACGGGGGGATTCATCGACGGTTCCCGGTCTTCAAGCTCCCTACGAGGCGTCACTGGCGCCGGACCTTCGGGTTGATACGACCAAGACCGAGCCGGTCCAGGCGGCCGAGGAAATCCTGGCCCTCGTCCAGCGGCGGTTTCTCAGCTCGAAAGCGAATAGCGAGCGGCGAATAGCTCTCGAACAGGAGCGAATAGCCGATAGCCAATAGCGAATAGCTCAGAGTGACCGGCTGCCAGCTATTAGCTGCTGGCTACTCGCTCATGAGGCTGTCGGCAGTTCGAGTCCCTTCTTATCTGAACGCCAACACGGGATACTTGGCGGCGTGCAGCAACGCGTGCGAGACGCTGCCGAGTACGAAGCGCGTGACTCCGCGCCGTCCGTGAGTCCCCATGAGAATGAGATCAGGTTTGATCTTGTCGGCTTCTTGAAGGATGACCGAAGCCGGCGATCCCAGCGATGTGACGGTTTTGGCCGTATAACCGAGTGGAGTCGCTCGGGAAGCGATCGTGGCCAAGAAATCCTGCGCACCCGCGAGCGCCTGCTTCTCCAACTCTCTTGCGGCGGTCTCACCCGCCGGCCACGGCGGCTTCGTCGTGGGCACAACGGTGATCAGAATCAGCTCCACCGGCTCGCGGAACGGCCTCCTGTCAAGAAACCGAAGCGCGGCCTCCGCATCGTACGGGCCCTGCAGCGGAAGCAAGACCTTGTGTAACGCCTTGATCGGTGCGCTGACGATGAAGGTCGCGCAGGGGGCGAGCGTTAACACGCGGTGAGAAACGCTCCCCAAGAATCGCTCTTTCACGGGACCGAGACCGCGGGCGCCCATCAGGATCAGATCGACTTTCTGCTGCTCGGCGGTGGTCACAATGGCTTCCGCGGGGGTGCCGAGTTGGAGCTGCCGCGTCACCGGACCGGCATTCATCGGCAACAGGGAAGTGATGCGGTCGAGGAGCCGCTCACCGTCTTCCCGCATGCTGTTCTCCAACGTGGTATACAGCTCATTGGCGACCTCCGGCACCATCATGGGGTAGGCCAGTTTGGGAACGTCCAGCGTATGGAGGAGGATGAGCTCCTCGGCGCGCACGAAATATTTCAGCGCCCGCACGGCTTCATAGGAATTATCCGAGCCATCGACGGCTATCAGAATGCGCATGGTGTCCTCCCTTGAATCAGTCATGCGTGACTCATCATGCTGCTGTAATACGCCTCACATTCCGCTTCACGTCCCCGTACGATTCGTCGGCCCTTGAGCGGACCGCGCTCCGCCGTGATCACCGTCCACTGGCTGTCGCGATCATGATCGTCATAGTAGAGGATGACCCAATCCTTCGTCTTGTCCATCCGGTGAGCCCTGGCGGTGTTGGAAAACAGCGCCGTGTAATGGCGATCCGCTCGTTGCGTGTGGAGAATGGGCAGCCAGGCTGCTCCGGTCGGGTTGAATCGTTTGGGCGCAAGCATCTTCAACTCGCCTCGCGCCGCTCGTTCCCGATACTCACGGTCAACTTCCAGGAGTTCTGCCACGGATGGTTCATCGTGGTGGGCCCGAGACCGATCCCGGATGCGGCCCAACCGGCTGGCCAGAGAATCCATGATGCCGGCAAGTTTCTTCTCACCCACGCCCTCGATCTCGGTCAGGCGGCCGTCGTGGGCTGCGATTTCCAATTGCTCCAGGGTGTCGATGCCGAGATCCTCGTGCAACCGTCTGGCCGATGATGTTCCAATACCGGGCACGGAGGCGAGCACATCGACGGGGTCCGCTTCGCCGCGGAGCCGAGCGAGCATCGGCAACATGCCGGTCGAGACGAGGTGGTGGATGGAACGAGCCAGGCTCTCGCCGACGCCGGGGATCTTGCGAAGGCCGTCTACGCCCTCGCGTTCGACGATGTCCGCAACGGATTGCCGGAGCCGCTCCAGTGTCTCCGCGGCGCGGCGATAGGCGCGGACACGGAACGGATTCGCTCCCTGGTCCTCTAGGAGCCGTGCGACTTCCCGCAACCGACCGGCGATCTCTCGATTCAGCATTTCTCCCAAAAGCTCACTCGTATCTCAGTGCCTCGATCGGGTTGAGGCGCGAGGCCTTATTCGCCGGGTAGAGACCGAAGAATACGCCGACGATGACGGCAAAACAGAACGCGATGCCGACGGCCTGCGGCGAGACGATCGCGGGCCAACCCATCATGGTCGTGAGCGCCCGCGCGCTCGCGATTCCCATCAGAATGCCGAGCAGGCCGCCCATGGCGCTGAGGATCACGGATTCGATCAAGAATTGGAGGAGGATGTGTCGGCGGGTGGCGCCGACGGCGAGTCTGATCCCGATCTCGCGCGTCCGTTCCGTCACGGAGACCAAGAGGATGTTCATGATGCCGATCCCGCCGACGACAAGTGAGATCGAAGCGATGCTGAGCAGCATGAACATCAAGGTCCGGCTTGCCCCGGCCATGGTCTGGGCGATGTCCTCCATCGTGCGGATCGTAAAATCGTCTTCCTCGGACGTCCGGAGGCGATGGCGCTGACGGAGCAAATCTCGTATGCCCCGCACGATTTCCGGAACTACGCTCCGTTGCCCTGCTTGGACCAAGACCACCCCGACCGTGCCGAGGAATTTCGTGCCGAGGACGCGCCGCTCCGCCGTAGAGAATGGGATGACGATCACATCGTCCTGATCTTGGCCTTGAAGGGTTTGCCCCTTGGAGCTCAGGATGCCGATCACGCGCAGCGGGACGTTCTTGATCCGGATCTGCGCGCCGATTACCTCTTCACCCCGTTCGAAGAGGTTGGCCACGACGGTCTTGCCGAGCACGGCAACCTTGGCCGCGCCGCCGTCGTCCGACGATGTAAAAAAGGTGCCGTCGGCCAAGGGCCAATTGCGCAGCTCGGGAAAGTTAACCGTGGCCCCCACGACGACCGTGCTCCAGTTCTTGTTCTCATGCACGACTTGCAAGACCGCGCGTGTGGCGTAGAGCACTCCCGCAACCCCGGCGACTTTCTGCTCGATGTCGCGGGCATCCTCCACGGTCAGGGTGGACACCGTGCCGAGGCCACCGCGCACGCCGCTGACCGTGGTGGCGCCGGGAATCACGATGAGGACGTTTGTGCCGAGGCTCGCGATCTCCGATTGAATGGACGCGCTCGCCCCTTGGCCGATGCTGACCATCGTGACGACCGCGCCGATGCCGATGATGATGCCGAGCATCGTGAGCCCGGTGCGGAGCGGGCTCCGCCCGAGAACCCGCAACGCCGTCTGTATGGTCATCAATAAAAAGTTCATGTGGTGATTTCATGATTTGGTGATGTGGTGAAGGAAGGGAAAGTAGGAAGTCGGATCTGGCGATCTGGTGAAGTGTTAGGTCAGAACCATCCGAACCTTCACCAAATCATCAATTCACGAAATCGTACTTTCTGAAATCACCAGATCACCAATTCAAACTTCCCTACCTGAACCTCGGTCCCATCCCGAAGCCGGGCGGGAGTCCCTGCTGTGTCGTTTCTGCGGTCGCAGCCAGGCCGATGATCACCCGGTCGCCTTCCCGCAGCTCACCGCGTTCGACCTCGGTGAAGGCGGAGTCGGCCACGCCGGGCCTGATCGAAACAGGGCGGGGCTGATCCTTCGTCTCGAGCCAGACGGTGAACTCCTTCCGGTCCGCGGGCGCGCCGGCCGGCTTGAAACGCAACGCCGCATTCGGGACCCGCAAGACGGCGTCCTTCTGGGCCGTAAGGATCGAGACATTGGCGGTCATGCCCGGCTTGAGTTTCAACTCACGATTATCGACTTCGAGGACCACGTCGTAGGTGACCACGTTCTGAATGTTGATCGGAGCATTGCGGACCTGTGCGACCACGGCCTTGAACGACTCGTTTGGAAAAGCATCAACCGAAAACTCCGCCCGCTTACCTTCGGCAAGCCCGCCGATATCGGCTTCGCTGACGTTGGCGTTCACCTGCATGCGGGTCAGGTCCTGGGCGATGAGAAACAGCGTCGGTGTTTGGAAGCTCGCGGCGACGGTCTGGCCGACATCCACATTTCGAGAGATAACGATGCCGTCAACCGGGGAATAGATCTTCGTATAGCCCAGGTCGAGCTCGGCGTTGGCGAGTGCGGCTTCCGTTTGATCCACCTGGGCTTGAGCGATTTCCAGTTGCGCCTGCGCGTCCCGATAGTTCGTGTTGGCGAGATCCAGATCGGACTGGGCGACGAATTGTTGTTGGCGCAAGGCGACCATGCGATCCAACTCGAGCTTGCGTTGCGCGAGCAGGTTGCGGGCTTTGTTGAAGTTGCCGCGCGCCGAGCCGAGGTTGGCGCGCGCCTGGATCACCCTGGTTCGAAACGGTGCCGGATCGATTTGGGCGATCAACTGTCCCTTCGAGACGACGGAATTGAAGTCGGCGAACAGCGCTTGAATCTTCCCCGAGACCTGGCTTCCGACCTGGACGGTTCTAATCGGATTCACCGTACCGGTCGCGGTGACCATCGCACTGATCGGTCCACGATCGACCGTGGCGGTCTTGTAGGCGGTCGGTGGCGCAGTAGGGGAAAGCCACCACCAGAGGGCGAGTCCGATGGCGAAGATGCCGCCCAGGATGGAAAGCAGCGGCATCCACCTGAGATGTCGACGGGGAACGAGCCTGCCGAGCGCCCCACCGGGGACCGGAAAGCGCGCGCCGACCGATGGAACGGGCACCGGCGCGGACGAATCGACCTGGTCATCCTGAGCGACCTGGAGGTCCGGGAGGTGCTGGCCTTGGACATCGCGTTCCATCGCCGCCGTGTCCCCTCAAGGGGTACTTCACATCTCAAACCAAGCGTAGCAAGACGGGTGCCGCCATCTTGTCGTGCGTTGATCGGAACGAGCCGAAATTTCAGCGAGTTCATGCGGACCGATCGAGTCGCTTTATCCTGAACATCATGCAATGGGGAGATTCTCCCCATGATGTTTTTCGCACTGCGGCGGGGAGGGGCAGACTGGGGAATTAGGAATTGTGAATTAGGAATTCAGATTTGGATGTGATGCAGACGATCGCTGGAGGTCACTGAGGCGGAGGGAGATGTCGGATGAACCAGCGGAGCGCGTGGTCGGCGACCTGTTCCAGCGTGCCGGGTTCTTCAAACAGATGTGTTGCCTTGGGAACGATGACCAGTTCTTTCTCGCAGGCAAGCAGGGCGAAGGCCTGCTCATTCATTTCGATCACGGGGAAATCAAAGCCGCCCACGATCAACAGGGTGGGGGCCGTGACGCGCGGCAAGAACGGTTCGGCGAGGTCGGGGCGTCCCCCACGCGAGACGACCGCCCCGATCGGTTCCGGCTCGCGGGCGGCGGCCTGCAAGGCGGCCCCGGCCCCGGTGCTGGCCCCAAAATACCCGATTCGGAGATGACTCGTGGTCGGTTGGCTCGTCAGCCAATGGGTGGCGGCAAGGAGCCGATCAGAGAGGAGATCGATGTCGAAGACCTTGCGTCGGTCATCGGCCTCGGCTTCTTCCAGGAGATCGATCAGCAAGGTCGCGAGGCCTCCTCCTTCGAGTCCGTGCGCCACGAAGCGATTCCGGGGACTCAGCCTTCCGCTCCCGCTTCCATGTGCGAACAGGACGACACCCAGAGGTTTTTCCGGCACACCGAGAATGCCGTGCAGGCGCCGACCATTCGCGATCACGACCGCGTCCTGCGACACTGTTGTCCGCTTCATCACGAGCCGTCCTCTTGCGACATCGTGGGCCCCCGTATCTTAACGCAAAATCGCGGTGGCGATGCCCAGATAGAGAGCCACGCTCAGGATGTCCTGTAACACGGTTGCGATAGGCCCGCTGGCCAACGCAGGATCAGCGCCGAACCGAGCGAGTCCCAGCGGCAGCAGGCTGGCGACGAGCGTGGCGACAACCGCGGTGACGACAAGCGTCAGCCCGATCACAAGCGCCACAGACGGTCGCCCGTCCCAGAAGAGCAAGACCCCTGTGGCCGCAGCCCCGATGACGATCCCGAGCAGGAGCCCTATGGTCCCTTCAGTCCGGATTTGAGTCCAGAGCGAAACCCGGCCGTAGGCGAGGGCCCGTACCAGGACCGTCTCGGTTTGGGTTCCCACCGCGTCGGCCATATAGACCACGAGCGGAAGGAAAAATGCTAGGGCGATCTCCCGCTGGAGCGAGGCCTCGAATAAGGCAGCGACGCCGCCCGCGAAGAATCCTCCCGCGAGGCCTATCGTGAGCCATGGTATCCGCGCTCGTACGGCCATCAAGGTGTTGGCCGGTTCAGTGGGGATCGGGTGGATCGCCGCAACGCCGCCCATTCTAAGGATGTCGTCGACGTGTTCTTCATGGAGAAGGGAGAGCAGTTGACCGATAGGAATCGCGCCGAGCAGTTTCCGCTGCCCGTCCACTACCGCGACGTCGGCGTCATGACGCTCGACGGCCATGAGCGCGACGGATTCCGCGTTGTCCTCCGGACACACCTCGATGGGAGGATCACCTCGGAGATCCGCGAGGCGCACTTCGTCTCCCGACGTCAGTAGACGCTCCACCGGCACTTGGCCGATCAATTTGCTCTCGTGATCGATCAAGTAGACGTGGCCGGCTTCCGCCGGCCGTGTCGTGTGGAGCGAGGACAACACCGAGCCCACGGTGTCCGTCGGAAAGGACCGAGGAACCGAAGCTGTCATGAGGTCGGCGACCGTTGGCATGGTGACGCACCGGGGACCGACGATCTTAGGTGGCTAGCGTCGCCGGCTCGGTCCGGCGGGACCACGCGTTCCTCAGCCAGAACACAAGCCGAGACCAGAGCGACCGATGCGAGCGGCGACCAGGGGTGATGCCGGGCATCATCATGTTTCCACAGTTTACGCAGTGCCACGCTTGCAGCCAACGGAGATCCCCTCCGCAAGTCATGTCAACGAACGTATCCACGATCGTGAGGCCGTGGCACCGCCGGCATTGCATCAAGAGCCCTCCTAACTCCATTGAATGCCAAATCCCACCAGACCGGAATTTCGAAATAATGGCGTTCCTGCTATTCGCTAGGCGTGTCGCCTTCTACTTCTAATGGCACTCGGTCGGGCAGAGGAATACAAAGTAAACGACGATGGCGATACCCAACACGACGGCGCCAAGCAGTAGCCATTGAGTCTGTGTCATATCTCTGGAAGCGAGCAAGTCCAGTGCCATACCTGCGGAGTTCTGAGCCATGAGTGCTGAGTGTAGAGTTAGAAACTCGGAACTCATCGCTCAGAACTCCAAACTCTACGAGGATGTCGCCTTTCGCTACAGCGATCTCTTCGACCACTGTAGCAAGACTCCCCCCACTGCGAGCGAATAGCCAGCGGCGAGCAGCGAGTAGCCGAGAGCCTGCAGGAAAGATAGAAACATATCATCCGCTTCCAGCTATTCGCTGTGAGCTGCTCGCTGTTCGACAAGTGGCACTGGCCTTGCTGTTCTCTTCGGCAGGACTGTATGGAGGAGCTATGGGCGGACCGCTGTTCAGTAAGATTCTCGTCCCGGTGGATTTTTCGCAATGCTCGGATGAAGCCTTCCGCGTCGCGCTCTCGCTCGCACGAACTTTCCAGTCAGAGGTACTTCTGCTGCACGTCGTCGATGCCAGGAGCCTGGGGACGTTGAACCGCCTCGGCCTGGCTGAGCCGTCGTCGGAGAAAGGCCAGAAGAAGCGTCTGCGCCATCATGCTCGGCTCAATGCGCGCCGCCTGCTGCAAATGGACGAAGCAAAGGGGGTGACGATCCGGCGGCTGATTGCGGAAGGGGCTCCGTTTGTGGAGATCGCCCGCACGGCACGCATGGAAAAGGTCGATCTGGTCGTGATGGGAAGTTACGGAGGCGTGGCCGGCTATGTGGACAAGATCTTTTTCGGAAGTACGGCGGAAAAAGTCGTGCGGACAGCCGGCTGCCCGGTTTTGACTGTTCCACTGTCCGCTCGCGCACAGGCCAAGACCATCAAGGTGTAAGGAACTAATCAAGGAGGAATTCAATGACGATCAATCGCGAATCGGTCGGTATGCGAGGAAAGACATTCTGGCTCTTGGTGTGTAGCTTTGTCTTGAGCGGAGTGGTTTCGGCGTCCGCGCAGTCGGAGCAGCAGATCGAAGTGCGAATCAAGGATTACACTTTTGTGACCAAACAGGGCGTGCTCCGACTCGGGCTGCCGACCGCCATCACGATACGCAACGAGGATGGCGAACGTCATGATTTCGGCTCGGTGATGTTCGAAGGGATTCCGACCAAAATCGACAGCGGGGGAACGACTGCGTACGGGAGAGGTATCGGCGGGGTGATGGTTGATCCGAAGCGGGAAGCCGTGATCCGTTTCAATATGGAGCGGCCGGGACGCCATGAGTTCAGGTGCTCGATCCATCCCAATATGAAAGGCGAACTCCTCCTCTTAAGTGTCGAAGCGGTCTAGCAGCGGCAGACACTTGTCCTGCGGCATCAAAGGATGGGAAATGGCTGCGTTGATCAAGAAAGTGGTGGTCGCGACCGACTTTTCGTCCTGTGCCGACCACGCGCAGGACTACGCGTTTGCCCTGGCTTCCGCCTGGGGCGGGAGCCTGGATATCCTGCACGTCGTCGAGTTCCAACCCGGAATGGACGTGGAGTTCCCCGTCAACCAGATGTACCTCGATCACAGGAAGGCAGAAGCGGGTCCTCTGCTTCAATCGGCGAAGGAACGAGCAAGTCGCGCCGGCCTCTCGGCGCAAACGCATCTGCGAGTAGGCGTGCCGAGCGAGGAAATTAAAGCTTTCGTCCGCTCGAGCGGTGCAGACCTTGTGGTCCTGGGCACACATGGGCGGACCGGCCTGGAGCATGTGTTGCTTGGCAGTACGGCGGAGCGGATCGTGCGGATTGCTCCTTGCCCGGTGCTCTCGGTAAAGGCAGCTCAACCCGAGGCCTCCGAGGAGAAGCCGCCGGCAGCAGGGGTAAGGATGGGAAAGATCGTGGTTCCGATAGATTTCTCCGATTGCTCGTTGGACGCCCTGGAATTTGCCGTGCAATTCAACAAACCGTTCGGAGCGGCCATCACGCTGCTTCATGTGATGGAACCGGTCGCCTATGGATTGGATTTCACGCTGGTGCCTCCCAGGGAATGGAAGCTTCAGAAAGAGCGGGTAGCTGCGCGGCTCGAAGAGCTGGCGACCGCATTGACCGTCAGTGGTGTAACAGCCGACCATGTGTTGCGGAGCGGGCTTCCTTCGGACTCGATCATCGGGTTCGTCCGGGAACGAGGGTTCGATTTGGTGATCATGGGAACGCATGGACGAAGAGGGCTCTCTCACTTGTTGAGCGGGAGCGTAGCAGGAGCCATGCTTCGCCTCGCGCCCTGTCCCGTCCTGACGGTGCACAGTCCGAAATTCGGCCCGGAACACCGTCGCGTTGTCGCGAAGCAGATTCAACAACCAGTCACGAACTGATTGATGGGGGGAGATTCGCATGACCACGGCAGCGAAGAAGTCGAGAGCATCCGCGTCGGTGCCTCAACGAAAGCTTTCGTCCCAGCATCCGATTGAGCTCCCCGATGGCATGTGGGAGCGGATCGCCGCGAAAGCCTATCAGCTTTGGGAGGAACGAGGTTGCCGCGTGGGGTACGACTTGCAGGATTGGCTCGACGCCGAAGAGGCGGTAATGGAAGAGATCCATGAAGCTCGCGAGTGATACCTCAGCGAGAATTTGGGTTCCGATCAGTCCTTCGCTGGATGCCGTCCTGAGCCGCCTTGAAGCGCTCTCCTTAGAACCGCGTTTCGCGATGCAGCGAGAGCTTGCTTTGGCTCGAGCGCTCCAACCTTACCTGGAAACCGGATCGGCGCGGCTCCTCTCCCCTTTGGCGCAAGAAGTTGAGCTGGCCAACCTCTATCTTTACGCCGATTTCTACCCGGAAGACGGTCAGTTGACCCTCATCGAACAGTTGCGGGACGTCATCACGGAGCACATTCCGGAAGAAGAGCGGGCTTGGCTGGACCCTCTCAAGCACTCGTACATGGATCTAGTCGAGATCGTCCAAGCTGGAGCAGGAGCCGACGCGATGATCCTGCGCTCCATGGGAGACGGCCGTCGCTACCGTGTGAAGGGCGGGGAATTCGCGAAAGGACTCAGGGTAGGACAAGTGCTGCTGACGCGCTTGATCCGCCAGCCGGGCGACCCTGAGTCGGAGGACACCGTCATCGCCGGGAACGCGCTTGTCCTGTCGGCGGAGGACGGGAAGACCCTCTATGAGGGCGCGCGGGACTGGGAACGAACGATGGAATTGTCGGCCGCCTCGCTCGCGCTCGGCGAATGGCAAGAATTCGTGAAGCGATACGGACACGTCCTCCTTTGGAGGTTTGCGCAGATGCGCGCGCTTGCCCTG
>CAZZPI010000020.1:0-2681 GCA_964655865.1 uncultured Nitrospiraceae bacterium | reverse complement strand
GGGCTCCAGGCACATCAGGAAGATCGGCGAACGGCACGCTTCGGCCGTCTCCAACAGCGCGCGCACCCAAAGGTCGGCGACGCAATCGAACGCGGGGACGGCGTAGTGCCGCGCCCGGGCGTCGGCCAGGACTTGTCTCGCGGTGGTCAGCATCGAGTACGTGTTCCCGAACGGCCAGCCCTATTTGTACGCGCTGGCCTTGTATGAGCACCACGAGTTCAAGTTTTTGTCGGCCAGTTTCGACGAGCTAGAGGGATGGCAAGGTGATACAGCCGGCAGCGCGGCGGAGTCTGTGAGGGTTAATGGTCGGGCGGCCCGTTCCTGGGTCAAGAGAGCGATGAAGTCGGGGAAAGGCGATGAGATCGTGGCCCGGGCGACTCTGACGACGACTCAGTTGCTGGTCGAATCCGATTCACCCGACCGGCTGAACTCCATCAAGCACCAGCTTGCGGCAAGTTTTGGATTTTCTCTCCACTTCCGAGGCGAATCGCTCACTCCTCCGCCTCGCCAGATTGAGGAAGCCCGACTCATGGAAGCTGGGCCTATGATATACCAGATCACTCCTGAAGAGGATCGGAGGCTTCTCGCTGCGTTTCTAGAGACTACCTATCTCGAATGGGCCGACCAAGAGAGCCCCGCCCTCACCGGGAAAACGCCGCGTCATGCCGCGGCGGCCGAAGGACGCGCCGCTGTGGCGGCCATCATCGACGAGATGGAACGAAACGATCTCGGTTTCAGGCGAACGGGACAGTCCGCGTTCGATTACAACATCCTGCGCGCCCACGTAGGTCTCTGTTAGTATCCGCGCGCAGATTCACGAGGGGTCACTGCTGGGGGAATACGCGCCGATGCGAAGTTCGACGGAGCTAAAAGACATTCTCGAGCAGTGTCGATCTCGGTCGTCCGGCATCCTCGGCGCGCTCCTGGCTGTTCTGGAGTCGTTCGGGCATGTGCCTGTGAAAGCGATTCCAGAGATCGCCGGTGCGTTGGGGGGTACGGAAGCCGACGTCGCCGGCGTGTTGTCCTTTTATCCTAATCTGCGCACGCGCGCTCCGGGCCGGCACGTTGTGCAGGTCTGCATGGGAGAGTCCTGCACAGCCAACCACTTTAGGCGCGTCTTGCGTGAATTCCAGGAGCTCCTGCGCGTCGATATCGGAGACACAACTCCCGGAGGCCGGTTCACTCTAGAGAAGGTGTACTGCGTGGGCAACTGCGCCGTATCGCCGAGCGTCATCATCGATGATGATCTCTATGGACGCGTGACACCCGCGCAGGTCACGTCGATGTTGGAAAAATACAAATGAGTTTTGAGTTAGGAGTTCTGAGTTCTGAGTTTTAGCTGAAGAGACACGGATAGCGGAACTGCGGCTCGGAAGGCCGCACCAACGTTTCTCTTACTCACAACTCAGCACTCAGAACTCAGCACTATCTTTATGGTTCGAATATACCTTCCCAACGATACCTCCTCCCGTGCCGCGGGCGCGGCAATATTGGCCGATGCCTGGAGAGAGCGGCCGGAGATACAGCTCATTCGCACGTCGTCGCGCGGCGCCTTTTACCTCGAGCCGGTCGTTGAACGGGATACGCCTCAAGGGCGGATTGCCTGGTTCAATGTGACGCCGGACGATTTGCCGAAGATCGTCGCGGGCGAGGGAGGAACACCGATCGAGTCCGTTCCCTTCTTGAGTCAACAAAGCCGTTTCACCTTCTCCAATTTCGGTATAACGCAGCCGCTGGCCCTCGATGAATATCAAGCTCGCGGCGGATTCAGAGGGCTCCAGGCCGCGCTGGCCATGACGCCGGCCGCCATCATCGAGGAACTCAAAATTTCCAGGTTGCGAGGCCGCGGCGGCGCGGCGTTCCCTGTCTGGAACAAGTGGCAGGTGGCGCAACAGACGGAGGCCGATCAGAAGTACGTGGTGGTGAACGCCGACGAAGGGGACGCGGGGACCTACTGCGATCGGATGGTGATGGAAGGCGATCCCTTCCGACTGATCGAAGGCATCCTGATCTGTGCTCGTGCCATCGGAGCGACCAAAGGATCCATCTACTGCCGCCAGGAGTATCCTGCCGCGGCCGCGACCGTCCGATCTGCGATTCAGAAAGCCGGCGAGGCAGAGCTCTTGGAGTTGGACGGGCGCCCCTTCGAGATCGAGGTCGTGGTCGGCGCGGGCTCTTATGTGTGTGGAGAGGAGACGGCGCTGTTGGAATCTTTGGAGGGGCGCCGCGGGGTGGTCCGAGCGAAGCCGCCCTATCCGGCCGTCTCAGGACTGTATGGGCGGCCTACGGTGGTCAGCAACGTCCTGACCTTCGCGATCGTGCCGAACATTCTCGCCCGTGGCGGGGCCTGGCATGCCTCGATGGGAACCGATCGTTCGCGCGGCACAGTGGTCCTACAAGTCGGCGGGAGGGTCAAACAACCAGGTCTTGTCGAGGTCCCATTCGGGCTGACGCTGCGACAAGTCCTCGAGCGCTTCGGCGGCGGCATGGCCCCAGGGTCCCGCTTCAAAGCCGTGCAGGTCGGCGGACCTTTGGGGAGTCTTTTTCCAGAATCGAAGCTCGACATCCTAATCTGCTACGAGGCGTTTGCCGAGGCCGGCGCGATTCTTGGCCATGGCGGGATCGTCGTTTATGACCAGGACACCGACATGGTCGAGCTGGCTCGGCACTTCATGGCTTTC
>CAZZPI010000019.1:0-13405 GCA_964655865.1 uncultured Nitrospiraceae bacterium | reverse complement strand
CAGAAATCATCTGATTCGCCCTAACGTGCTGAGCCTGCAGTGGGAGGACGAAGTGCAATTGTAAAATTTCCGAACACGAGGAGGTCAGGCTATGGGCGCTGAAAACTGGATTGTGACGAAGCCCAGCGGCGAAGAATGGGGCATCATCAAGCGGTTGTTGATCAATCCGACGACCAAACAGATCACCTTTGCTGACGTGATTCTCGGCGAAACGGGCCGACTCGTCCAGGTTCCATGGGAGAATTTCCATTTGCAGAAGCGCCGGATCACGCTCAGCGTTCCTGAGGGAAAACTGAACGGAAGTGCGAGGGACGCTCGGCGGCCAGGCCATGCTGAGTCGGTGGCGATGGAAGTCTGGCCATGAAGGTATGGCGGCTCTCCACGTAGAGTTACCACCCTCGAATTTGCCGGCCTTCTTCCACCGCAACCTCTTGCCGCCGCCGCCGTCTTCAAGGTATCGGTCCAAAGCTGATCCGATGCTCTCCTATTAGTTCGTGACGAACGCGCCGAAAAGAGAAGATCTCGAAATCGGCGGTTCAAGAATCTCCGACGGAAGAAGATCATGGCTGCTGACCGGAGTGGTGTGCCTTCTTGTCGCAAATGTGTGGGGTTGCGGAATCGGTGGCTCTTCCGGCTCCGGTTCTACCGCAGCTCCTGCGTGTGCCGCTCCAAGTTCCTTACCGCCCGCTCCGACCGTTCAGGCGAACGACCTGAAAACTCCCCGCGCCCAACACACGGCCACGCTCCTGCCCGATGGAATGGTTCTGATCGCCGGCGGCTTTGGATCGATGGGGTCCCTCGCGTCGGTGGAGGTCTATGACCCTACCACAGGCCAGTGGACGGTAGGCGCCAGCCTGAAGATCCCGCGCGCCAGACACACCGCGACTTTGGTGCCGCCGAACACCGTCGTGATTGCCGGGGGTCTCTCACGCAGTTTGCCGCTTGTGACGCTCGCCAGCACTGAGGTCATCATGCCTCCAGTGAACGTAAATGCGACGATTCAATGGGATCCGGTGAGTGACCCGACCGTGCAGGGCTACAGAATCCACTACGGCACCACGCCAAGGGGCTACGGGGAATCGATCGACGTCGGATCAGGCACCAACTACGCTTTTTCAACCCTTCGGAGTGGGACAACCTACTTTTTCGCCGTGACGGCATACAGCGCCTCGGGGGAAAGCTGCTTCTCTGATGGGGTGAGTGCAATCGCTCGGTAGCTTCTTGCCAGTAACCGCAACGGGGCAGGACCCTTACAATAGAATTTTGAGTTGCAATCTTCGGATACGGGTCATCGTGCCGGTTGAGCATGATTGACCCATCGAGCTCTATTGAGCCTCTCTTGTTGAGGAGGTACCTGAAGTTCCCGCCTTTCATCTGGACGGCCGTGTCCGCAAATTGACGACTTTCGACAGGGGATGCTAAATTGCTTTGTAATCTCTCTGCGACAGGCCGGTGTCGTCAGTCGTCAGCGTGAAATCCCCAAAGAAAAGGAGCGAGGGATGGCTGTTCCAGTCTCCCAGATGTATACGGTCGCCAAGTATGTTCTCACCCAGAAGATCAAGGGGGTCAAGCGTTATCCGTTGGTTCTGATGCTCGAGCCCCTGTTCCGGTGCAACCTTGCCTGTGCGGGATGCGGGAAGATCCAATACCCCGACCATATCCTCGATAAGCGCCTGACGCCGGAACAATGCTGGGCTGCCGCCGATCAGTGCGGCGCTCCGATCGTGAGCATTCCGGGCGGCGAGCCGCTCATTCACCCGGAGATGCCGGACATCGTGCGCGGCCTGGTCGCGCGAAAAAAATATGTCTATCTCTGCACCAATGCGATTCTGTTGGAACGAAAGCTGAACGACTATACGCCCTCGAAGTTTTTGACGTTCAGCATCCACATGGATGGGCTGAAGCAGGAGCACGACTGGGCGGTCTGTCGAGACGGCGTCTATGATGTCGCGGTGCGCGCCATTAAGGCCGCCTTGCAGCGTGGGCACCGCGTTACCACCAACACCACCTTGTTCGACGATGCCGACCCGGCGCGAGTCCGCGCCTTCTTCGATGCCATGATGGCGCTCGGCGTCGAGGGCATGATGATCTCGCCGGGGTACAGCTATCAGAAGGCGCCGGATCAGCAGCACTTTCTCAAGCGCGCTCGCACGCGAGAGTTGTTCTCCAAAATTCTGGACGGCCGGAAACGTAGCTGGCGGTTTAATCAATCGCCTCTCTTCCTCGAATTTCTGATGGGGAAGCGAGACTATCAGTGCACGCCGTGGGGGAACCCGACCTACAACATCTTCGGTTGGCAGAAGCCCTGCTACTTGCTCCAGGACGGGTATGCCGCAACATTCCGCGAGCTCATGGAGGGGACTGATTGGGACCGCTATGGAACGGGGCGCAACGAGAAATGCGCCGACTGTATGGTGCACTGCGGGTATGAAGCGTCCGCGGTCGAAGACACCTTCAGCTCCTGGGCCGGCTTCGGCCGAACCGTCAAAGCGACGTTGATGCCCAACGGACATTCGGAACGGCAACCGTTATTGGTCAAGCATCCTGCATGAAGCTTGAATGGGGAGGGGTCGGGAGTCCTTCCGGCTGACTCCCGACCCCTTGTCGATAGAGGGTCAGGAACCGCACCCTTGGGGTGCCGGCGGGGTTCCTGACCCCTGGGCTCACGGCACCCAGATGACCGACACCAAGAACCACAGCGGCGAGACGGGCTCATTAGAAGGGCGCGTGTTTCGCCCGACCTCCAGGGCAGAGCTTGGAGAGGCCATCGAATTGGCGTTTGACTATCGAGGCGATGTGACCCTTGAGCTTTCATCCGACATCCAACTCACGGGCTATGTGTTCAATCGGACCGTCAACGGGCCCGATTCCTTCCTGGAAATGTTCCCCTCCGGTCGAGCCGACGCCATAAGAGTACCCTATGACGAAGTTCGCTCCGTTGCCTTCAGCGGCGAAGATACGGCCTCGGGAACTTCGTGGGAGGCCTGGGTGGCCAAGAAGGAATCGGAACGAAGGGCCGAGGCGGCTCGGGTTGCCGCAGAGGCCAAAGCCCGCGGCCACCTATAATGCTTCCCTCTTGAGCGCTTTCCCCTGACGTCTCTCCCGCCAAAACCGCCCCCTGCATCCTCCATCCTGTTCTCGCCGGTTTTCTCCTAGCGACCCTTTCTTCGGATTCCCCTCCCCCATTCAGACTTCCAGCCCTAGATTTTGCCCCGAAAAACTACTCCCAAAAACTTCGCCCAAGGTGTGTCCTGGCGTAGGGTCTTCGTGTTGACAAAGGGGGAGGCCTGTGTTAAAAGGGTCGGCCTTAAAAATCGGCGGAGCCCTGTATTCATGAGGCTTTTCGTTGCTGAAGCGAGGGTTCTCCTACGCGACGACGGAAGGCTGTCATGAGGAGAGGGCTAGTGAGGAAAGGTAGCCGATGGGTCGTATTCCTGTGCGGGGCGTGCATCCTCTGCTGGGCTCCCTCCACCTCTCTAGCTTCTCACGCCGCCGACCATCGATTTACCGTCCATGGATTCGTGTGCGGGACCGATGGGAAACCGAGCCCGCAGGTCGAGATTCTTATCAAGGATACGAAGATCTCGTACGGGCAAGTTGTCAACACCGATAGCGAGGGGTATTACTCGGCCACGTTCCACCTCCACAACGAGAACTTGGGGGATGCCTTGCTCGTTGAGGCACGCGGCGAGTCGCGCGATCTGAAGGTTCAATTCGATCCGAAGGACCTGGAAACTGAGCGGAAGCTCCAAGTGGATTTCGGGACAGGATGCCAGCGGGACCTCGAAGTTACACCTCAGTGGGTCTTCTATGGGCTGGGGGGAGCGGGCGTAGCGGTGGCCGGGCTCCTAGGATTCAAGGCCATCAGGAAGCGGCAGAGACAGTCGGACAAGCGGGGGAAAGGGCCGAGTAAGAAAAAAAGATGAGCAGCGCTGTCCGTGGGGCGATTCTGTGACCTCGCCGGATCGGGAAGCGTGTGTAGGCGAGGTAGTCAAGCACGTGACCTCGGAGAATTCGTTCGTATGCGATGACGCTTTTGCTGGAGACCTGTGGGTCTTCGGCGAAAGCGTCTTTTTTTCGAGCCAACTGATGAACGCGTCGTGCGGCATCCTGTTCACGACTCAGAAAGGAGCGGGTGATTGGTTATGAAGCGCATGGGCTTTTGGGATCTCGTCGTTTTCTCGGGCATTCTCGGGGTCGGATTCGCGCTGTCTGCTTGTGGTGAAGCAGGGGAGGGACCGATCGTCCCGCCGCCTCCCGCTCCCGCAGAATATGCCGATAAACATATGCCGGCCGGTTGGTGGGCCGATGAGAAGATCATCGAGGAAGGGCGCAAGCTGTTTATCGGTGAGACCAACCCCGATGTGAATTGCTCGAGCTGTCACGGCAAGGACGGGAAACCGGTCAAGGCGGGGGCCCGGGACTTCCGGAACACCGAGCGAATGAAACTCTACTCGGACTCAGTCTGGTTCTGGCGCATTTCTGAAGGGGTGCCGAACACCAAGATGAAAGCCTGGAAGACAAAGTTCTCGGAAGAGGATCGGTGGAAGGTCATGGCGTATGAACGGACGTTCGGGTTGAAGGGAAAGGAATGGGACGTCGCCAAGAAGGATTGGGTACCGGTGGGCAGCGCAAGCGCGACTCCTGCACCGGCACCAGCCGGCGACGGGGCGGCGCCGGCTCCTCCGACTCCGGCGGCGGGCAAGTAGTCAGAGAATGTAAAATTTGAAATTTGAAATTTTGAATCTTGCTTCGGCGGCCGAGGAGGGGCGGCGAGACATGAAAACGTGGCAGCGCAGTCTGTTGGGTGCCTGTGCACTTCTCGCGCTGTTCGGAGGTGCGGCCTATGCCCAGACTCCGAGCGCGCCCTCGGTGGAGTTTCCGTACACCGGGAATCGAACCGCAGTGTGGATCGTCGCCCAGCTCCACATCTTATTCGCGGCGTTCATCCTGGGGGCGCCGATTTTCGTCGTGATCTCGGAGTGGCTGGGGTACCGAAAGCAAGATCCCCGTTACGACCGGCTCGCGAAGGAAGTGATGAAGGTCACCGTCATCCTGTACAGCATGACGGCGTTGACCGGGGGGCTCTTCATCTTCGTCTTGTTGGCCACCTATCCCCAATTTACGACCTGGTTGATCAACCACTTTTTCCTGCTCTTTGCGGTGCTCTATCCCCTGCTCTTCATCGGGGAGACGATCGTCCTCTATATGTATTTCTATACGTGGGACTCCTGGAAAGGAGATAAAAAGGCGCGGCACATCGCCCTGGGAGTCCTGCTGAACATCATCGGGACGGTCACGCTCTTCGTGATTGACGGTCCGACCGCATTCATGAACACCCCGGTCAAAGCCGAGGGGATCTCCCCGGCTGAATTTCTCCAGACCGCCTCCTTGTGGGACAAGATTTACAACTACAGTTGGATGCCGATGAACCTCCATCGGCTGGTCGGCAACGTGACGTTCGGCGGGTTCATCACGGGGCTGATCGCCGCCTATATGTACTTGGGAGCGAAAAAAGACGAGGAGCGATCCTACTACGACTGGATGGGGTTCGTCGGCAATCTCATCGGTGTCGGCGCCCTCTTGTTCCTCCCTTTCATGGGCTACCTGCTGGCCTATGAGCTCTGTGATTACGACGCTTCGATCTGCCCCTACATGATGGCCGACCAGCTCTCGATGTTCTTCGAGATGCAAGGCGCGATGGTCGGTCTGATCTTCCTTGCGAGCAACTATTACATCTGGCTCAGCATGAAGCGCATCGAGGGGGTCGAACGGGTCAGGATGACCGTCCTCGCGCCGCTGGTCATGGTGGCTTTGCCGTTCGTCATGACCTATGTGTGGACGATTTTCCCCGTTCCGGATCCGCGCTCATTGGCCGCCCTGGTCCCGTTGGCGCTCCTCCCGGTCGTGTTGGGCCGGTTTATTCCCGTGACCGTCTCCTCTCGTACGGTCATCAAGGTGGGCTTCCTTATGGTCGTGGTGGGGAACGCCATCTGGATGACGCCTCATGGCTTCGTGCCGACCGGCGCCAAATTGGTGGCCGAGTTGGAGCTGCCTTCCGATTGGAACTTCCTGGCGCTGATGCCGGCGAAGAACTCGGCGGCGTTCACCTTGGTCTTCGTGACGGTCATCAACTATATCATCTATAACCGGGCCATCAATCAGGGCACGATCGTCTGGGGAAAGATTGATTTCGCCTCACAGTTCGTCCTGGTCTTTCTCGCGTTCAGCGCCATTTGGACGATGGGGTTGATGGGTGCGGTCCGATCGCTCCTTCGGAAGTATTTCCACACGTACAACCTCATGCCGGACTTCACGGCTGAATCGTTTACCCCGACCTTGGCCACCTCGGCCTGGTGGATCACCGGCATTACCGTCGTGTTTTATCTGGTTGTCAGCTTCGCCATTCTTGTGACGTTGCGAGCCGCCGAGGCGAAGGCCCACGCGCATGAAGGAAGCCCGGTTCCAGCCGGCGCCAAGTGAACGACGAACAATCACGCTGACGCGTTGAACGAGGATTGACATGGCCAATGTGATCAAGAAGCTGATTGCCGGGATAGTCGTGGGCGGGGCGCTGTATGGAGCCACGATGGCCCTTGGGTTCCCACCCGTATTTCAGATCATGTTCTTTGCTTACGGCATCCTGGGCGCGGTCGTGTTCATGGCGTTAGATGCGCCGTCGGTCAAGCCTATGTCTGGTGCGAAGGCGCTGGTCGCCCTCGTCGTGTTCTACGGCATTCTCTGCGCAGTTTATATCGCCGGCGCCTCTCTGTGGCCGCAGTACGATC
Organism: uncultured Nitrospiraceae bacterium; assembly: GCA_964655865.1. GTDB lineage: Bacteria > Nitrospirota > Nitrospiria > Nitrospirales > Nitrospiraceae > JBBIJI01. Next base: position 6,617 of record CAZZPI010000019.1, on the reverse strand, counting down.
CGGATGACGAAAAGGGCAAGATCGATAAGATTCTCGCCCCGAAGCGAAAGCTGACGGAGCAGGGCAAGGCGGAGGAGTTGATCGCCAGAGCCAAGGAGCTGGATGAGAAGGCCCGGGCTCTTGCCGAGCGCCTTAAGGCGATCGGCGGGGATCAAGCGGCCCCGTTACAGGCGGCCGGAGGGCCGGGTGCTCAGCCGGCGGCCGGTGCGAACGGCGGCGACATCCTCAAGGTCGGCGAAGAACAGTGGCAGCTCCAGGAATGCTACAACTGCCATAAATTGCGCGGGGAAGGCGGAAAGAAACGGGGGCCTGAGCTCGATAACATCGGCAATCTCCTGAGCACGGACGACATCAAGCAGAAAATATTGGATCCCCAAAGCTGGATGGCCGAGGGATTCGAGAAGGAATACGAAAAGAAGAAGATGCCTGATAAGTACAAGGACCTGATGGAGTCCAAGGACGTGGAAGCGCTGGCAGCGTGGTTGTCGACCTTCAAGAACACGGCGGTGAACACGCCCAAGCCGATCAAGAAGAAGTAAATATGCAGCCGAAGCTGAAATCGAAAGTGCGTTGCACGGATCGGGACGTGGGCGTGGTGACGAAGGTCATCATGGACCCGCTGTCCCGCGAAGTCAGCCACATCGTCGTCGGCGGTGACGGTCTCGGACCGGCCGAGCGCCAAGTGCCGGTGGGGCAGGTGCAGACGGTCACGGACGATCTGGTCACGCTGCGATCGTCTTCGGCCGAGGTCGCCGCGCTCCCGCCTTTTCGTCGGGACGACTATGTCACAACCCATGAAGTCGAGATCGCCCACCTAGAAGATAAAATCCACGTCACTCCAGGAGAAGTGCTGGTCCCGTTGCCTGAGCTGGAGCGCAACGTCAAGCGTCGGACCTTCTTCGCCAACTTCACCCATGCGATCAGCTTTCTGATCGGGTTGCCTTTGGTCTTCCCGGTGCTCCGCTATGTGATGAAGCCGATGTATCAGCCCTTCGACAACAAGTGGCTCAAGGTGGGCAACGTCGGCAGGATCAAGAAGGAAGACGCCGCGGTGCAGTTCAAGTACAAGAAGAAGGTCAAAGAAGCGTACATGCCCGAGGCGGAGGTCGACAAGAACGTCTGGATCATCAAAGCCTCACCCGCCGTGCTTGAGGGTGTCTACAAAGGGAAGGACATGGATTTCAAGGATCACACGGGGCAGGTGGTCTGGACGAACAAAAAGGATGTCCCGTATGTGGCGTATTCCGGGAAATGCCCTCATCTGGGTTGCGGGTACAAATGGCGCAACGTCCCGAAGCTCGGGAAGGAGATCTTCCTGTGCCCGTGCCATCTGAGCATCTACGATCCCAGCGGAAAGGTGCTGGACGGGCCGGCTCCCCGGCCGCTCGATCCTGTGCCGATACGAGTGAGCGCCGCGGGAGATATCGAGATCATCGACGTGGAGTACAAAGCGGGCATGAAGGCGCAGGTCCGGATCGTCTGACACCCACGGACGTGGGCGCGGCGAAAGCGGGCTGAATATCGAGAGACGCATGCAAGCAGATCGTTCCATGGCTGGACAAGCCACCGTCGTTGAAAAGGTCGTCGCATTCGTCGACGAGCGCGTGGGCCTGAAAACGCTCCAGGCCAAGATGCTCAATGAGCCGGTGCCGGGCGGCTCGCGCTGGGCGTACGTCTTCGGATCCTGCCTCCTGTTCATCTTCATCATGCAGGCGGTGACCGGCATCCTGCTGATGTTCTATTACGTCCCCAGCGCCGATCACGCCTACGCCAGTACGCAATACATCATCCACGAAGTGGACTACGGCTGGTTCATCCTGAGTTATCACTTCTGGGGCTCCTCGGCCATGGTAGTGATGGTCTTCGCCCACATGTCGCAGGTCTTTCTCTGGGGCGCCTACAAGAAACCTCGCGAAATGATCTGGCTCGTCGGGCTCGCGTTGTTCGGACTCGTCATGGCATTCGGGTTTACCGGGTACCTGCTTCCATGGGATCAGCGGGCCTACTGGGCGACGACCGTCGGGGTCGAAATCATGGACAAGGCGCCGATCATCGGCGACTTTCTGGCGCGCTTCCTCAAGGGTGGTCCGACGCCCGGGCAGATGACGTTGAGCCGCTTCTTCGTCATTCACGTGATGATTCTGCCTGCCGCGCTCATGGGATTGGCCGGATTGCATCTGTTCCTGTTCAGAAAAGCAGGGCCGGCGGGTCCCTTCCGCGGGAGTTCGGAAGAATTGATGGCTAAGACGGATTATTTCTTTCCGAGGCAAGTCTGGAAGGACATGGTCGCGATGAGCGCAGTGTTTCTGACGATCTGCAGCTTGGCATTCTGGGAGCCGGTAGTGCTCTTGGAAGAAGCGACCCCCGATCCGGGAGATTACCACCCGGAACCGGAGTGGTACTTCTTGTTCCTCTTTCAACTGCTCCGGTTGAAAGTTTTCGCCGGCGAGTTCGGGCAGTTTTTGGGAGGGGTCGCCATCCCGAATGCGTTCCTGCTGTTCCTGGCGGCCCTGCCCTTTATCGATCGGAACCCGGAGCGGAATATCTTCAAACGGCCGATCGCGCTCATCGGCTGGATCGTCGTCATGACCGGCATTCTGATCTTCACCGTGTCGGCGATCATCAATAGGGAGTTCCTGGATTAGGGCCATAGGAGCTAGACCACTCTCCACGTGCCAGTGCTGTGATGCATATGTCTCCCATCAAGCTCGCGATCTCGATGTTGTGGCCGGCTTGTTGGACCGGTTTGCCGATCAAGATGGGGGTCGCCCTCCTGCTGTTCGCCATGGGAACCATCCAAATGGAGAACACGGCGGGTCTTGCCTTGCTGTTGGTGCTTATGAGCCCCGTCTCGGTCTTCGCCATACCCGTCCTCGGCGGATTGTTCGACCTTCATCTCAGCGAAGGAGCCGGTCTCGGCATCCTCTTTCTCATGGCGATCCCGATCGACATGTGGGCCGTCGGAGTGACGAGTCGAACGGTCTGTCTGGAGCGGTTGCGGGTCGAACCGCCCGAGCAGATCGGCCTTCGCCTGTGGGGTATTGCGTCGGTGGCCGGGGGCGCCTATCTCGTCCTCCTGTGGGCGATCGAGCGAACCGTCACGGACATCGCGCGGTCCGTCACCCATTCGATCATGGAGATCGAGGTAGTGAAGAACATGGGTGTCGCTGAACGCATCGGGATCGAACTGACCTTGTGGGGGAGCGTCTCGACCATCACGCTGGTGCTGCTGTTGGCCCTTGGGCTCTGGGTGCTCGGATACCTGATGCAGCGCCAACTCGCGCATGCGCGGGCGCTGAGCGAAACGTATCAGGGACTGGTCACCCGCTGGGACCTCATGCGAGTCCCCGCGGATCAAGGGCTTGTGTTGACGGCATTCGTCGGGACCGGTATCTTGCTGGGCGTTTTATTCTGGGCCTCCATCCCCGTGACGACTCCGCATCCGCACGAGTCCTACAAGCAACCGGCGGTCAAGGCACAGCCGCCGTTCCGGCCTCTGGAATCCCTCAACAAGACGGAAAAACTGCTGCTCCAGGCTGAGACGACAGTCGCGGCGCTGGAACAGAAGAAAACCGAGGAAGAAACGGCTGCGGCGAAGCCCAAAGCGGGCCCTCAAGGCAGACCGTAACGACCGGTTGAGAAGGGGAGATTTACCATGCGCCAGCCAGGATTCTTCACGATGATGCGCAAGGCCTACAGTCGTCCCTCGTGGGCCGCAGCTCTTCTGCTGGCCCTGTGCGCGGTCTGGATCTTGCCCACGCTCGTGTTTGCGGCGGAAGGGGCCGGCGCGCCCGGCGCGACGGCCTACCGCGATATTCCCGGCCTCGGCAGCCGGAACATCATCTGGGTCATCGCTCAGCAGCACCTGCTACTGGCGGGGTTCGTCCTGGGCGTGCCGATCTTCGCCTGGCTCTGTGAAATCGTCGGCTGGAAGACCGGTGAGAAGCGCTACGACAAGCTGGCCAAGGAGTTCACCAAGCTGCTGACCTCGTCGTACGCGACGACCGCGCTGTTCGGCGGCATCCTGCTGTTTCTCTTGATCGGTTTCTATCCCAAGTTGATGGCCTATCTGACGGACATCTTCTTCCCGTCGTTCATCGTCTACTGCATTCTCTTCCTGCTTGAGACGGCCACGCTCTATCTCTATTGGTACGGCTGGGACGCGATGGACGAGGGCGGCGCGAAGGTCTTCCACCTGTTCCTCGGGTTCCTGCTGAACGTGTTCGCCTTTTTCATCATGATCGTTCCGAACTCATGGGCGACGTTCCAGGCGAGCCCGGTGGTCATTTCCGAAGGGTCCGACTTCGCGAGGGCGTGGGCCGCCACCTGGAATCCGACCTGGTGGCCCGTGAACATTCACCGGCTCATCGCCAACGTCGTGCTCGGCGGATACATCTGCGGGGCGTACGCCGGCATCCGGTATTTGGCGGCAAGAAATACAGAGGAGCGGGACCACTACGACTGGATGGGTTATGTCGGCAACTTCATCGGGGTCTTCGGCCTGCTCCCGCTGCCGTTTGCCGGGTATTGGCTGATGCGGGAGATCTACCAATACAACCAGCAGATGGGGATTACCCTCATGGGCGGCTTCCTCTCCTGGCTGTTTATCCTACAGGCTTTCCTGATCGGAATTCTCTTCCTGGGCTCGAATTATTACTTCTGGCTCGGCATTACCCACCGCATTCCGGGGTCGGAGGTAAAGTACAAGAAGCCTATCATGGCTATGCTGATCATCCTGCTCCTCTGCCTCGGGGTGTGGATGACCCCGCACTCGCTGGTCGCGAGTCTGGAAGAGGCTCGGAAAATGGGCGGCACCCATCATCCGCTGCTCGGCGTCTTCGGCGTCATGTCGGCCAAGATGACGGTGGCCAATCTCATGATCCTCGTCACCTTCATGAGCTTCCTCATGTACTGGCGGGCGGGGAAAGTAGAGACGGTGGCGTGGGCCAGAGTCGCAAAGGCGGTCATGAACGCGCTGCTGGTCATCGCCGCGATCGCGGTCATCGTGCTGGGCGTGTGGGGCTATTTCGTGCCGGCCATCATCCGCATCAATTATTTCTCGACTTCGCAGGTGCTGATCGTGCTGTTCGTCCTGGTGACGTTCACGCTCTTGACCACGGCGATCCTCAGGAGCGCGAGGACGACCACAGAAATGATCTGGGGGAGGATGCCGCCGAGAGCGGGCTATGCGCTGGTGCTCAATGCCGTCATGGTCATCCTGCTGATGACGCTCATGGGATATGCCAGGTCTTCGTCACGGGTGCACTGGCACATCTATGGAGTCATGCGCGATTCGTCGCCGTACGCCTATTCGCCGGCCCTGGGCTATGCGGCGGCCTTCATGTCGTTGAATACGTTCCTGTTCTGCCTGCTCGTCGCGTTCATCTTCTGGGTGGCGACCATGGGTGACAAAGGCAAGACTGCTGGCGGCGAGCATGCGACCAAAGGCACGGTGCCGCGCGGCGCCATGCCGGCGATGGCGGGGGGCTCACAACGGCTCGACCAGTAACCGTCGAGCCGAATGAGCAATGTTGAATGATGAATGTGGAATGTTGACAGTCGAACATCCATTCATAATTCCTCATTGCTAATTCATAATTAGCGTAGCGTAGGGTGATTATGAGCGAAGTCGCATTCTTGCAACTACTCGGACTGTGCGTGGTGGGGACGGGGATCGCGATCCTCCTCTTCATCAACGCGCAGTTTGTTCGGGTGATCGGGTTTGTGGTGATCGTGTTGGGGATCTTTGCCTTGGTCGCCTTGGGCGTGCCGCAGATGGCGTCGCTTCCCCCCGAAGAAGAGAAGTTCGACATTGCGACCATCAAGACCGCGGCGGACATGGCGGCGATCGGACAGAAGATCTTTTTCAGCAAAGGGCAGTGTGCGCTCTGTCATTCGATCGGACCCAGCGAATCCGCGCGTTGTCCGGATTTGAAGGGGATTGGGGCCAAGCTGACGCGGGAGTTCATCTACGAAAGCCTGACGGACCCGCAGGCTTACATCTATCTGGATTTTCGACACGAGGGTGCGCCGAAGGAATATCCGGCGCGGATGCCGTACATCAACAAGAACCCGATCGGGCTCACCAAAAACGAAATCCTGTCGGTGATCGCGTTCCTGCAGCAGATGAGCGGCGAGCCGATCACGGTCAGCCCATCGGAAATCGAAGCGCCGCCTGCAACCCCGCCCCCGACGAGGGTGGCCGAGTCGGGACCGGTCGCAGTGGCTCAGGCCCGCTAGAGCAGCCACAGGGGCGAGGACAGGTACAAGGAAAGTGGAGGGACCATGGGTGGCGCATTACTAAAACCAATCCTCATCACCGCCGCGATGTATCTCTTCCTGAAGTTCGGGATGCCGTTGTTCACGGCGCCGCTCCCAGCGAGCCTGATCTTCCTATACGTCGTGCTGACGGTCACCGGTATCATCATTTTGGCCACGCTGAGCGGGGAGTCAAAAGACGCCTTTTTCGGACCCATCTTCGGGTTCCTGAGCGGTGAGAACGTCGGGAACTTGAAAGTCGCGCGGTATGCGGTGCTGGTGCTGTTTCCGCTGCTCGTCGGGAGGCAGACCTCTACGAGCACGGCTCCGAGCGATCAGCCGCCGGCGGAGAACAGGAC
>CAZZPI010000018.1:12864-13996 GCA_964655865.1 uncultured Nitrospiraceae bacterium | reverse complement strand
TGGCGTGCGTGGCGGTCGCGATCGGCTGGTCCGGTTACTTCAATAACATCCTCAAGCTCTGCGGCGTAGCGCTGCCCCATTGGGCCACGCATGCGCCCGGCGGGCCTGACGGCGGGATCGCGAACTTTCCCGCCGCGATCATCGTGCTTCTCGTGACGATCGTGCTCGTCATTGGTGTGAAGGAGAGCGCCCGGACGACGGGCATCATCGTCCTGATCAAGCTCGCGGTGATCTCGTTCTTTATCTTTGTCGGGGCGTTCTCCGTCAAGCCGGCCAACTGGACCCCCTTCATGCCCTATGGCTTCGCCGGCGTGGGGGCGGCCGCAGCGATCGTCTTCTTCGCATATATCGGCTTCGATGCGGTGTCCACAACGGCGGAAGAGGCGCGCAATCCACAGCGTGATATCCCCGTCGGCATCATCGCTTCCTTGGGGATCTGCACCATTCTCTACATCGCCGTCGCCGCGGTGTTGACCGGCATCGTCCCCCACTCCGAAATCGACATACACGCGCCGGTGGCGGAAGCGCTGCGTGTCGTGGGGTTCAATTGGGGTGCGGGGGTTGTCGCCGTCGGAGCCGTCGCCGGCATCACGAGCGTGCTTGTCGTGATGATGATCGGGCAGATTCGCGTCTTCTTCGCGATGTCCAGGGACCGGCTGCTCGGCCCCTGGCTGTCGGCTGTTCATCCGCGGTATGGCACGCCGCACCACGCGACCCTCATCACCGGTGTGGGTGTGGCGGTCATGGCTGCGTTGATTCCGATCGGTGATGCCGCCGACATGACTAACATCGGCACGCTGTTCGCCTTCGTGCTCGTCTGTATCGGAATCCTCGTCCTCCGGCATACCATGCCGGATCTTCGTCGCCCCTTTCGTACGCCATTCATGCCCTGGACTCCGATCCTAGGCATGCTGGCGTGTGTGGGGTTGATGGCGTTCTTGCCCATCCTGACCTGGATCCGTTTCGTCGTCTGGACCGTGGTCGGCATCCTGATTTACATGTTCTACGGCCTGCAGCACAGTAAGCTTGCGGCAGCCAGGATGGAAGAGAGTTCTCACCCCCTGCCCCAATCTGAACGAGCCTAATATTCAGGGACGAACCAGGATGTCAGGAAGAAGGTTCTTCAGACGAC